>JACIXM010000229.1 GCA_014360395.1 Actinotalea sp. | reverse complement strand
GGCCAGGCCACGACCTGGCCCGGGAACCCCGACGGGGCGGCTCCTCCCGCAGGAGCCGCCCCGTCGGGGGTGCGGATGGCGTCAGGCCGAGGCGGCCGACGGCGCCGAGGGGACGGAGGCCGGGGACGCCGGGCTCGGCGCGGAGGCCGGGCTCGGCACGGTCGCGGGGCTCGGCGCGGAGACCGGGCTCGCGGCCGACACCGGCGACGGGGCCGACGCCGGCGAGGCAGGGCTCGGCGGGGTCACGGGGCTCGGAGCCGACACCGGGGACGGCGCCGAGACGGGTGACGCGGGCGACGGGGGCGACGTGGGCGAGGCCGGGGACATCGGCGTGATCACGCTCGTGGCGGTGATCGAGGTGGTGGTCGAGCTCGCCGAGACGGCCGCGGGGTTGACGGCCGGGCCGCTCGACGGCGAGGTCGTCACGCCCCCGCGGTGGTCGTCGGACTGCTGCTGCTCGGGCTGCTGGGCCACCGGCCCGGCGGCGAACGCGGCAGCGGCACCGACCCCGAGCGCCCCCAGGGCCCCGGTCACGACGGCGACGGTACGGGTGTTCATGCTGCTCTCCTCTCGTGGGACCGGCCGCGGCGGGCGGTCCTCCTGTCCTGATGCCTCCACCCTCGCGAGCCCGCATGAGAGGACCCCGGGGCCGACGATGAGAGGTCTCTCACCGCGGGACCCTCACGACCCGGCCGAGGGCGCACTGGCCGCACTGGCCGCGGACGCCGGGCTGACCGGCGTCGGCGGGCTCACGGTGGTCGGCGGGCTCGCGGTGGTCGGCGGGCTCGCGGTGGTCGGCGGGCTGACCGGGGAGGACGGGGAGACCGTCGTCGCCGGGGTGAGGGGCGTGAGGGCGCTCGTGGCGGTCACGGCGGTGGTCGCCGTCGCGCTCGGCAGCGACCCGGGACCGACCGTCGGGGTGGCACCGGGCGTCGCGGTCGCGCTCGCCCCGCCGACGACGGGGTCGCCGACGGTCGCGCTGCCCGGGGTCGAGAACGGGCCGGCGCCGAGCGCCGCGGTGGCGCCGAGGCCGAGCGCGCCCAGGGCCCCGGTCACGGCCGCGATGGTCCGCGTCTTCATCGTGTCCTCCTGGTGGGTCGTCAGTCGGTCGTCCGCCGTCGTCTCGTCATCGGCCCTCCTGCGCCAGGGCCTCCGCCTCGGCCACCCACCGCTGCGCGGCGGCGACCCGTCGCCGGGCGTCCTCCTGCCACCCGTCGCGGGACTCCCGCCGCGCACCGGCCACGAGCGACAGGACGACGGCCGCCGCCCGGGCCCGCAGGGCGACCGGGTCCACGCCGCGCTCGAGGACGGCGGTCCAGCGCGGCAGCGCCGCGGGGACGTGCCGGTGCACCTGGGGGGCCAGGGCGGGCAGCACGCTGAGGTGCCCGAGGAGGCAGGCGAGGTCGTCGACCCGGTGGCCGGGGCCGGCGCCGTCGACGTCCAGCAGGCCGGTGATCCGACCGCCGGTCAGCAGGACGTTCGCGTCGTGCAGGTCACCGTGGGTCGGCACGACCGGGCCGGGGTCGGAGGCGCGCAGGAGCTCCCCCACGCGGTCGCGCAGGGCCGCGATCTCCCCGGCGAGGGCGGGCACGGCCGTGGCCGCGGCGTCGGCGTGGTGGCGCAGCCGCTCGGCCCAGGCCGGCCGGCGCGGCAGGCCGGTGAGGTCCGCCGGGAGGCGGTCCAGGGCGGCGAGGACGTCGCGCGGGTCCACCGCGGCGGCGCCGTCGGCCGCGAGCGCGTCGGTGAGCGGACGGCCACGGACCTCACCGAGCCGCAGGACCCCGTCGCCGAGGTCGACAGCGGGAGCCACCGGCAGCCCGGCCGCCAGGAGCAGCTCGTGCCGACGGACGAGGTCGGCGGCGGTGTGCGGGCGGACGACCTTGAGGTAGACCGTCGTCGTGGGGGCCGACACGCGGAGCACGGCCCGGCGCAGCGGGCGGTAGGTGACGAGCTCCAGGCGCAGGTCCGGGGCCCGGACGCCGAGCAGCCCGGCCACGCGCGCGAGGTCGGACGCCGCGGGCAGGCCCGGGAGCGCGGGGTCGGCCGGGTGCCGCCACACCGTGACGTCGCGGTCGGCGAGGCGGGCCGTCGTGCTGGCCGGGGTCCCGGCGGGGACGGGGGCGGTGGTCCCCAGGAGGTACTCCTCGCCGGCGCCGGCCGGGGCACCGGGGGTCCCCCGCTCCCATCGCACGGTCCAGCCGACGGTCACGCCGACCCCGGGGCGGTGGTGGACCTGGTGGACGGACCACGCGGCGAGCCGGACACCCTCGGCGTCCAGGACCGCGCGGAGCAGGTGCTCGGCGTCGGGTCCGGTCAGGAGCGCCTGGTCCGCGCGCTCCTGCTCCGCGGCCGTCCCCGGGCCGGGACGCCCGGCGGGCACCGACCCGGACCCGGGCACCGCTGTGGTCAGCATGCCCCCGAGCCAACACCACCGCGGCGCCGGGACGGTGAGAGCCACATGAGAGAGCTCTCATCCGCGCCGACGCGGCCGGGCGGCCCGGCGCCTGGCAGACTCACCGCGTGCGCGACCTGGCCCGGCTCCCCAAGGCGCACCTGCACCTGCACTTCACCGGCTCGCTCCGGCCGTCCACGTTGAGCGAGCTCGCCGCGGGGCACGGCCTGCGTCTGCCGCAGGCCCTCACGCACGGGGACCCGCTGCAGGCCCCGCACGACGAGCGGGGCTGGTTCCGCTTCCAGCGCCTCTACGACGCGGCGCGCGCGTGCGTGCGGTCCGAGGCGGACATGCGCCGGATCGTGGCCGAGGCCGCCGCCGACGACGCCGCCGAGGGCTCCGGTCGCCTGGAGATCCAGGTCGACCCGACGTCGTACGCGCCGTTCGTCGGCGGGATCACCCCGGCGCTGGAGATCGTCCTGGACGAGGCTCGCGCCGCGTCCGCACGGACGGGGGTGGAGGTCGGCGTCGTCGTCGCGGCCTCGCGGATGCGCCATCCGCTGGACGCGCGCACGCTGGCGCGCCTGGCTGCGCGCTACGCGGGGGACGGCCCGGGCGACGTCGTCGGCT
Organism: Actinotalea sp.; assembly: GCA_014360395.1. Lineage (GTDB taxonomy): Bacteria > Actinomycetota > Actinomycetes > Actinomycetales > Cellulomonadaceae > Actinotalea. The sequence goes on along the minus strand of JACIXM010000229.1, from coordinate 4,924 downwards.
TCGGGCTGAGCAACGACGAGCGGCGGGGCGACACGGCGGACTTCGCCGCGGCCTTCCGGATCGCCGGGCGGGCCGGGCTGGCGCTCGTGCCGCACGGCGGCGAGCTGCTCGGGCCGGACCACGTGCGCAGCGTCGTGGAGCACCTGCAGCCGGACCGGCTCGGCCACGGCGTGCGGACGGCGGAGGACCCGGCCGTGCTGACCGAGCTGGTCGAGCGCGGCGTGGCGTTCGAGGTGTGCCCGGCCTCCAACGTCTCCCTCGGGGTGTACGCCGAGCACGGGCACGTGCCGCTGCGCGCCCTGGCCGACGCCGGCGCGACCGTCGCCCTCGGGGCCGACGACCCCCTGCTGTTCCGCTCCCGCCTCGTCGCGCAGTACGAGACGGCCCGACGGGTCCACGGCTTCGACGACGACGCCCTGGCCGAGCTCGCGCGCGGGTCGGTGCGGGCGAGCCGGGCGGCGGACGCGACGAAGCAGCGCCTCCTGGCGGGCATCGATGCCTGGCTGGCGGCGCCGGACGCGCCCGACGCCTGACCGACGCGGTTCCCGCACGCCCGCTGCGCACCTCCCCTGGTGGGCCGCGGCGCTGCCGACCCCAGCACCGCCCCGGGCGTGAGCGCGCGGAGGCCTTGACGACGCCCGTCCCGTGCGGCAATGTACTGATGTATTGACTCATTGAGGCAGGTGACCTCCGACGTCCGCCTCCTTCGTCCTTCCAGGAGACCTCGTGAACATCGTCCTCCTCCCCGTCGTGGGGTTCGCCGTCCTGGGGCTCCTTCTCGTCGCGGTCGTCGCGGTCGTCCTGCTCCTGACGAGCAGGCCCGCACCCGACCCGTCCCAGGCGGCCACCGCGGCGCGGCACCACGCCGGGGTGGTCACCGGGATCGCCTGGACAGCCCTCGTCCTGACCCTCCTGCTCGGGCCCGCCGTCGCCGGCCTGCTCGGGGGCCTGGCCGAGGGCGTGGCCTACGGCCTCGTGCCGGCCGTCGCCGGCGCCCTGTTCGTCGGGGTCCACGCCATCGGCGAGCTGACGTGGCCGCGGCCCACCGGCTCGGTCCGGCGCGCGGGCCTGGAACGGCGCGGGACGGACGACGTCGCGCCGCGCGGCCTGCGCCGGCTGCTGTGGGGCTGGACCGGCCTCGTCGCCGTCATCGCCGTCGTGGGCGGCACCATCGCGACCGACGGCCGGCAGATCAGCCGGACGTTCGAGAACGGCCTGGCGTCGTCGGGCCCCTTCCCCGGCTGGTTCTACGGCGCGCCCCTGCTTCTCGCGTGCCTCGTGGTGCTGGTGGCGACGGAGGGCGTGCTGCGGGTCGTGGCGAGCCGCTCGGCCGTCATGGACGCCCAGCCCGTCTGGGACGCGGCGCTGCGGCGGCTCTCGGCGCACCGGGTCCTGCGCGGCGCGCAGCTCGTCGTCGGACTCACCGCCGCGGGGCTCCTGCTCACCGCCGGGATGGCGCTGCGCAACGTCGGGAACGCCTTCGTCGACGACGGGGCGGGCAGCCCTCTGCACAGCGGGGCCGGGGCGGTCGCCGTCGCGCTCGCGGTCGGCGTCGGGCTGGCGGCCCTCGTGGTGGCGGTCCTCCCGGGCCGGCCCGCGGGGCAGCTCGTCGCCCCTGCGGGACCACTGCCTGCGGCGGCCGCACCGCGATGACGCTGCAGATCGAGGTCGACCTCGCCTCGAGCGTGCCGCCCTACGAGCAGATCCGCCTCCAGGTGGGCGCCCACGTGGCGGCCGGCCGGCTGCGCTCCGGCGACCGTCTGCCGACCATCCGGGCCCTCGCCGCGGACCTCGGGGTCGCGGCGGGGACGGTGGCCCGCGCCTACCGCGAGCTCGAGGCCGCGGGCCTCGTCACGACGCGGCGGCGTACCGGGACCGTCGTGGCCGAGGGCACGGCCGACGTCGCGGCCGAGGTCCGGGACGCGGCCGACCGGCTCGTCGACGTCGCGCGGGCCGCGGGGCTCACGGACGAGGAGACGCTCGCCGTCGTCCGGGGTGCGCTGCTGGACCGAACCGGGAGGACCCCGGTGACCTCCTCAGATGTCGCGCTCGGCACCCCTGTCGCTCGCTGATCGCGTCCGCTCGGCACCGGCCTCCAGCGTCGCCCGACGCGGCCGCTCGGCCCACGCGTCGAGCATGCCGTCGCGGACGGCGCGCCGGACCACCAGGTAGAGGACGAGCACCACGAGCACCGCAAGTCCGACGTTGAGGAGCAGGCCCACGAGCACGACGTCCATGCAGCCACCCTCCCAGAGCGTCCGCAGGGTGTCACGGCACGCCGTGTCAGAGTGTCGCGCCGACGACGACCGGCTCCGGCTCCAGCTCGATACCGAACCGCTCGCGCACCCCGTCGCGCACGGTGCGCGCGAGGGCGAGCAGCTCCGCCGTCGTCCCGCCACCACGGTGGGTCAGCGCCAGGCTGTGCTTGGTCGACAGGCCGACCGTGCCGGGCAGGCCGTAGCCCTTGCCGAACCCGGCGTGCTCGATGAGCCACGCGGCGCTCGTCTTGACCAGCGACTCGTCGACCCGGCCCAGGCTGGGACCCGTGCTGCGCTCCGGGGTCGAGGACCGCACGGGGTAGCGGGGCGCGTCGGGGGGCAGCTGGTCGGCGACCTCGACCGGCACGACGGGGTTGGTGAAGAACGAGCCGGCGCTCCACGTGTCCGGGTCCGCGGCGTCCAGCACCATCCCCTTGCCGGCTCGCAGCTCCAGGACGGCGGCCCGCACGTCCGTCAGGGGCGCCCGCTCCCCCACCTCGACGCCGAGGCGACGCGCCAGCTCGGCGTAGGCGACGGGCGCGGACAGGGTGCCCAGGCGCAGCTGGAAGCCCACCTCGAGGACCACCCAGCGCGGCGTCGGCGCCCAGCGCGACCAGGCGCCGTCGTCGGCGCGCAGGGAGCGCTTGAGCACGGAGGTGCGGTAGCCGAAGCCCAGGTCCGGCAGCGGCAGGGTGCGGACCCGCTGATCCTGGCGGTCCCACGTCCGCACGAGCGCCACGACGCCGGAGACCTCCTGGCCGTACGCGCCGACGTTCTGCACCGGGGTCGCGCCGGTCGAGCCGGGGATGCCCGCCAGGGCCTCGACCCCCACCCAGCCCTCCGCGACGGCGCGGTCGACCACGTCCACCCACGGCGTCCCCGCGGGCACGGTGATGCTCGCGCCGCCGCAGGCGCCCGCGTCCTCGACCTCGATGCCGGTGCGGATGTCGCGGACGACGACGCCCGGGAACCCTGCGTCCGGAACGACGACGTTGGACCCGCCGCCCAGGACGAGCAGGGGGACGCCGGCGTCGTCGGCCTCGCGGACCGCCGCGACGAGCTCCTCCTCCGAGGCGGCCTCGACGTAGCGGTCGGCGGGTCCGCCCAGGCGCAGCGTGGTGAGGTCGGCCAGACGGGGCGCGGCGGCCGCCGGGGCGGTCGCCGGGGGCGCGGTGGACGCGTCGGCGGGGTGGCGGGTGGTCACCGGGTCAGCCTAGGCACGCCGACGACGGCGCCGCCGCTCCCGGCCCTCACGCCCGGCGCTCGTGCAGGCCCGGCTCGACGCCCGGGCCGGCGAACGTGTCCGTGGGCGCGGGGGTCGTCGTCGCCGGCGGGGCCGCGAACCGCATCACGAAGAGGCTGATGACGATCGGCACCGTGATCGCCAGGAGCGCCTGCCGGTACCCGACGTGCTCGGCGAGCATCCCCAGGAGCGGCGGGCCGGCGAGGAACGCGCTGTAGCCGATGGTCGAGACGACGGCGACGCGCGCGGCGGCGCGGCCCGGCTCGTCCGACGCGGCGCTCATCCCGACCGGGAAGCCGAGCGCCGCACCCATGCCCCACGCCACGATGCCGAGGACCGCGATCGCGATGTTGTCGACCAGGCCGAAGACGAGCAGGCCGCCGAGCGCGAGCCCGGCCGACAGCCGCAGCACCGGGACCCGGCCCCAGCGGTCGAGCAGGGCCGTCCCGAGCAGCCGCATCCCGGTCATCGCGGTGACGAACACCGCGAAGCCGACGGCGCCGACCGCGTTGGACGTCCCGAAGCCGTCGACGACGGCGAGGCTCACCCAGTCGTTCGCGGCGCCCTCGGTCAGGGCGGCGGCGAGCACGACCAGGCCGATGAGGAGCGTGCGGGGCTCCGTCCAGGCGGCGAAGGCGCTGCGGCGCGGCACGGCGGGCTCGCCGTCGGCGGGGGTCTCGGGGTCGTGCGTCCCGGCCGGCAGGAACGCCCGGACGGCCCAGAGCACGGCCACCAGGCTGATCGTCAGGACCACGGCCAGGTGCGCGATCACCGAGAGCCCGAGCCACGCCGCGACCGCGCCCAGGCCGGCGCCGGCCATGGTGCCGAAGGAGAAGCCGGCGTGGAACCGGGGCATGATCGCGCGGCCGAGGCGCTGCTCGACGGCGGCCCCCTCGATGTTCATCGCGGCGTCCCAGACCCCGGTGCCGACGCCGAAGAGGACGAGCCCGACGCCGGCGAGCCACACGGTGCCGAGCGCCACGGCCGTCGCGGCGACGAGGAGCCCCGTGACGCCGATGACCGCGAAGGTCGCGACCGTGCGCGCCGCGCCGAGCCGCTGGACCACGAGCCCGGACAGCGGGAGACCCACGAGCGAGCCGAGCGCGCCGACGAGCAGCAGCAGGCCCAGCTGGTTGGGGCGCAGCTCGAGCGCGTCGCGGACCGCCGGCAGGCGGGCGGCCCAGCTGGCGAAGTTGAAGCCGTTGAGGACGAAGACCACGACGACCGCCACGGTGGCCGCGCGCAGGTCCGGCGCGGTGCGCGGGTGGTGGCTCATCGGCAGGGCTCCGGTTCGAGGGCGGGGACATCGAGATTCTCGGTCATCGCGGTGGCCGTGGCCGCTCCGGCGGGACGGCCGCTCGGGGCGCCGGCCGCGGCGGCGACGGGCCGGGCCGGGCCGGCGGCGCCCACGCGCACCGCGTCA
>JACIXM010000228.1 GCA_014360395.1 Actinotalea sp. | reverse complement strand
CAGCGGCACGATTGCCCGCAGCTACGCGGAGGTAGCCGCCCGCAGCCACGCGGAGACGGCGGCCCGCCGCTGCGCTGTGGCAGCTGTGCGCCGGAGCCGGTGGGGGGCTTCCTTACGAATCCGGGACATCCGGGGCCGGGGGCCGCGGTGCGAGGGCTGGGATGCGAGGCTGGCCGGATGGAGCAGCAGTTGAGTGGGGGGTCGGGGGCGCGGGTGCTGGTCGTCGATGACGATCCCACCGTCGCCGAGGTCGTGTCCGGGTATCTGGACCGGGCCGGGTATGTAGTGGATCTTGCCGTGGACGGGCCGGACGCCCTCGCGCGGGCGTCGGCGCACTGGCCGGATCTGGTCGTCCTCGACCTGATGCTGCCCGGCATGGACGGCCTGGAGGTGTGCCGTCGGATGCGGGGACGCGGCCCCGTGCCGGTGATCATGCTCACCGCGCGTGGTGACGAGGACGACCGCATCATCGGTCTGGAGGTCGGTGCCGACGACTACGTCACCAAGCCGTTCAGCCCGCGCGAGCTGGTCCTGCGGGTCGGTTCCGTGCTGCGCAGGGCCCGTCCGGCGGGGCAGCCCGCGGACACGCTGAGCAGCGCCGGGCTCACCGTCGACCCGGCCGCCCGGCGGGCGCTGAAGGGCGGCACCGAACTCTCCTTGACGACGCGGGAGTTCGATCTGCTGGCGTTCTTCCTGCGGCATCCCGGGCGGGCGTTCAGCCGGGAGGAGTTGATGAGCGAGGTGTGGGGCTGGGACTTCGGTGATCTGTCGACGGTGACCGTGCACGTCCGTCGGCTGCGCGGCAAGGTGGAGGACGATCCGGCCCGGCCGCGGTTCATCCAGACGGTCTGGGGGGTCGGTTACCGGTTCGACGCCGTTGACGTGCCGGGGGCGACGGGGGAGCGGCAGCCGTGAACGACACCCTCCTCATCGCCTTCTTCGCCTTTCTCGGTGCCGCCGCCGCCGGGATCCTCGGCGCCTGCGTGCTGATGCTGATCCGGCGTCGTTCGCTGATCGCGCACCTGTCCGTGGTGGTCGGGGTCGCCGTCGGCGCGATGCTCGCCGGGACGCTCGCGGTCGCCCAGGCCATGTTCCTGTCCTCGCACGACCTGACCGTGGTGACCACCGTGGTCGCGATGGCCGCCGTGGTGTCCCTGGGCACGGCCCTGCTGCTCGGCCGCTGGGTCGTCGCCCGCAGCCGCGACCTCGCCCTCGCCGCCCGCTCCTTCGGCGACGGCGGCGACTTCACCTCCCCCGTCGGCCCGGCCACCGCCGAACTGGCCGCGCTCAGCCGGGAGCTGGAGGACACCAGCCGCCGCCTCGCCGAGTCCCGGGACCGCGAACGGGCCCTGGAGACCTCACGGCGGGAACTCGTCGCCTGGATCTCCCACGATCTGCGCACCCCGCTCGCCGGGCTGCGCGCGATGTCGGAGGCGCTGGAGGACGGGGTCGCCGCCGACCCGCAGCGCTATCTGCGGCAGATGCGCGCCGAGGTGGAGCGGCTCGACGTGATGGTGGGCGACCTGTTCGAACTCTCCCGCATCCACGCGGGCGCCCTCGCCCTGAGCCCCGCCCGGATCTCGGTGTACGACCTGATAGGCGACGCCCTCGCGGGCGCGGCCCCGCTCGCCCGGGAGCACGGGGTGCGCCTGGTCGGCGAGCGGGTCGACGCGGTGCCCGTCGAGGTCGACGGCAAGGAGATGAGCCGGGTCCTGGGCAACCTGCTGGTCAACGCCATCCGCCGGACCCCCGCCGACGGCACGGTGGCGGTGACCGCCGAGCGCGGTCCCGACGGTGTCGTGGTCTCCGTCACCGACGGCTGCGGCGGCATCCCGGAGGCGGACCTGCCGCGCGTCTTCGACACCGGCTGGCGCGGCAGCGACGCCCGCACCCCGCCCGCCGGTGCCGGTCTGGGCCTCGCCATCGTGCGCGGCATCGTCGAGGCCCACCAGGGCCGGGCCGCCGTACGCAACGTCATCGGCGGCTGCCGCTTCGAGGTCACCCTGCCGACCTCCGACGGCTGAGGTCAGCGGCGGGGGAGCCGTACGGTGAACTCCGTGGCGCCCGGCTCGGAGGTCAGGGTGATGTCGCCGCCGTGCGCGCGGACCAGCGACGCGGCGACCGAAAGGCCGAGCCCGCTGCCGCCCCGGTCGCGGCTGCGGGCCTTGTCGACGCGGTAGAAGCGGTCGAAGACCCGCTCCCGGTCCCCGGGCGGAATACCCGGCCCGGCGTCGGTGACCCGTACCAGTGCCGCCCCGGACGTGACCGAGGCCGCCACGCACACCTCGGTCCCGGCCGGGGTGTGCACGGCCGCGTTGGTCAGCAGGTTGTCCAGCACCTGCCGCACGCGCGGGGCGTCGAGGCACAGCCGTACCGGCCCCTCCGGCAGCCGCACCGTCAGCGGGCGGCCGGGGTGGGCGGCCCGGAAGGCGTCGGCGGCCTCCCGCACCAGCTCCACCAGGTCGGCCTCGGTGAGCCGCAGCGGGGCCGCCACCTCGTCGGCGTCGAGCCGGGCGAGCAGCAGCAGGTCGTCGAGGAGGAAGCCCATCCGCGCGGCCTCCCCGCGCAGCCGCGCCAGGTGCCGGTCGCGTTCGTCGGGCGCGTTGGCGGCCGCGTACTGGAACAGGTCCGCGTAGCCGCGTACCGACATCAGTGGGGTGCGCAGCTCGTGCGAGGCGTCGGCGACGAACCGGCGCAGCCGCTGCTCGGCCTCGGCGCGGACGGCGAGCGAGTCGTCGATGTGCTCCAGCATGGTGTTGAACGCGGTCCGCAGCTCCTCCACCTCGGGCCCGCCGCCCGGTCCGGCCGCGCGCAGCGGCAGCCGGGCCGCCGACTCGGTCAGGTCGTGGGAGGCGATGCCGTGCGCGGTGTGCGCGATGTCGCTGAGCGGCTTCAGCCCCCGCCGCAGCATCTTCCGGCCGATCACGACGAGCGCCACCAGCGCCGCCACGAACGCCACCACCTGCACGGTGACCAGCTGCTCGACGGTCTCCTCGACGCCCTCCATGGGCGCGGCCGTGACGAGGACGACTCCCGGGTCGACCTCGCAGGCGCGCAGCCGGTAGGTGCCCTCGCCGTCGATGTGCGCGGTGCGCACCAGCTCCTCGTCGGTGCCCGCCCGCTCGGTGGCGAGCGCGGTCAGCGCGACCGTGTCGGACGGCACGTCGGCGGGCCTGCGCAGTGCGGCGGTGCCGTCGGTGACGTCGTAGACGGCGGTGTACCAGCCGTAGTACGGCTCCCTGGTGACCGTGCCGTGGGTGGCGGCGTCCTTGGACTGCACCACCTGGACCAGCTTCATCTGCTCGCCGAGCTGGCGCTCCAGATAGTCCCGCATGTACGTCGTCAGCGCGGTCCCGACGACCGCGAACACCAGCAGCGACAGCACCCCGAGGCCGAGGGCGAGGCGGGTGCCCAGACGCAGTCGCCGGTACGTCCGCCGCAGCCGGGCGATCACTCCCCGGCCTCCCGGACGACGTACCCGAAGCCGCGCACGGTGTGGATCAGCGGCGGGCCGGTGGCGTCGAGCTTGCGGCGCAGCCGGCTGACGACGAGTTCGACGACGTTGGAGCGCCCGCCGAAGCCGTACTCCCACACATGGTCGAGGATCTGCGCCTTGGTGAGCACGGTCGGTGACTTGCGCAGCAGATAGCGCAGCACCTCGTACTCGGTGGGGGTGAGCGTCAGCGCCCGGCCGCCGCGCCGCACCTCACGGGTGTCCTCGTCCATCGTCAGATCGCCGACCCGCAGCACGGACCGCTGGAAGCCGGGACCGGCGCTGCGCCGCAGCACGGTCCGCAGCCGCGCCATCAGCTCCTCCACGGCGAACGGCTTGACCAGGTAGTCGTCGCCGCCCCGGGTCAGCCCCGCGACCCGGTCGGCGACGCCGTCGCGGGCGGTGAGGAAGACCACCGGCACCATCGTGCCCGTGGCGCGCAGCCGGTCGAGCACGCCGAAGCCGTCGACGTCCGGCAGCATCAGGTCGAGCACCACGATGTCCGGCCGGAACTCGGCGGCCCGGCGCAGCGCCTCCTCACCGCTGCCCGCGGTGACCGCCTCCCAGCCCTCG
>JACIXM010000227.1 GCA_014360395.1 Actinotalea sp. | reverse complement strand
CCGCTCGGGCTGGGGCCAGTGGCCCGCCTGCGCGAGAAGCTCGGCCTCCTGTGAGCCCGGGCCACCCGGCCGCGGACCACGGTCCCCGGCCGGGTGGCCCTAGGCTCCTCCGCATGACAGACGCCCTGCTCGGTCCGGCATCGATCCGCGACCTGGCGGGGCGTCTGGGCGTCCGGCCCACCAAGACCTGGGGCCAGAACTTCGTCGTCGACGCCGGGACGGTCCGCAAGATCGTCCGGACGGCCGGCGTCCGCGAGGGCGAGCACGTCGTCGAGGTCGGCCCGGGCCTGGGCTCCCTGACGCTCGGCCTGCTCGAGGCCGGCGCCCACGTCGTCGCGGTCGAGATCGACCCGGCCCTGGCCCGGCAGCTGCCGCACACCGTCGCCGAGCGCCTGCCCGAGGCGGCCGACCGCCTGGACGTCCTGCCCGCCGACGCCCTGACCGTCACCACCCTGCCGGGCCCGCCGCCGACGGCGCTGGTCGCGAACCTGCCGTACAACGTCGCCGTGCCGGTCCTGCTGTCCTTCCTCGAGCGGTTCGACTCCCTCGAGCGGGTGCTGGTCATGGTCCAGGCCGAGGTGGCCGACCGGCTCGTGGCACCGCCGGGCTCCCGGACGTACGGCATCCCGTCCGCCAAGGCCGCCTGGTACGCCGAGGCGCGGCGGGCCGGCTCCGTCGGGCGTGCCGTCTTCTGGCCGGTGCCGCGTGTCGACTCCGCGCTCGTGGCGCTGGAGCGTCGGGAGCCCCCGACGACGACGGCGTCGCGCAAGGCGGTCTTCGCGGTCGTCGACGCCGCCTTCGCCCAGCGGCGCAAGACCCTGCGGGCGGCGCTGGCCGGCCTGGCCGGGTCCGGCGAGGCGGCGGAGCGTGCGCTGCGCACGGCGGGCATCGACCCGACCACCCGGGGCGAGCGGCTCCACATCACCGGCTTCGCCCGGATCGCCGAGGCGCTGGCGTCCTGAGCACGGCCGCCGTCGGCGCCGGTGCGGCGCTCCCGCGCAGGCGTGGCAGGGTTGTCCCGTGAGCCAGCGACCCGCCCCCCGCGAGGTGGTCGTCCGCGCCCCGGGCAAGATCAACCTCGCCCTGGCGGTCGGTCGGCCGATGCCGGACGGGTACCACCCGCTGGCGACGGTCTTCCAGGCCGTCTCGTTGCTGGAGGAGGTCACCGCCACGGCGGCGGACGGCTTCGCCCTCACCGTCGAGGGCCTCCAGGCGGACCGCGTGCCCACCGACGGCTCGAACCTCGCCCTGCGCGCCGCGCGCCGGCTGGCCGAGCACGTCGGGATCGCCGACGGCGTGCACCTGCACGTGCGCAAGGGTGTCCCGGTCGCCGGCGGGATGGCGGGTGGCTCCGCCGACGCCGCGGCGGCCCTCCTCGCGTGCGACACCCTGTGGCGCACCGGGCTGGCCCGGGAGGAGCTCGCCGAGCTGGCCGCGACGCTGGGCGCCGACGTCCCCTTCGCGCTGCTCGGGCACACCGCGGTCGGGCGCGGACGGGGCGACCTGCTCACGCCCGCGCTGAGCCGCGGCGAGTACCACTGGACGCTCGCCCTGCAGGACCAGGGGCTGTCGACCCCGGAGGTCTATCGGATGTTCGACGAGCTCCTCGGTGGGCTCGACGTCGAGCCGGTCCCGGACCGCGCGCTCCTGCAGGCGCTCAGCTCCGGCGACCCGGAGGCGGTCGGGCTCGCGCTGGGCAACGACCTCCAGCCGGCGGCGCTCGAGCTCGCCCCCCACCTCGCGGAGACCCTGGCCGTCGCGGAGGACGCCGGCGCGCTGGGCGTCGTCGTCAGCGGATCCGGCCCGACGGTCGCGGCCCTGGGGCGCTCGCGGCAGCACGCCGTCGCGATCGCGGCGGCCCTGACCGCCGCGGGCGTGGCGGACGGCGTGCTCACCGCCACCGGACCGGTACCGGGCGCGCGCGTCGTCGTCGGGGAGCGCGCGGGCCAGCCCCGCTCGGGGGACCGGGGCTGATGGCGCACCTGCTGGGGCTGGACGCGGTGTCCCTGACCGTCGGGACGCGCACCCTGCTCGAGGACGTCTCGCTCGGCCTCGACGACGGGCTGCGGGTCGGGGTCGTCGGGCCGAACGGCGCCGGGAAGTCCACCCTGCTGCGCCTCCTGGCCCGGCGGCAGGCGCCGGACGCGGGCCGGGTGACCCACGCCGGCGGGCTCCGCGTCGGGCTGCTGGACCAGCGGGACGAGCTGCCCGGGGGGACGACCATCCGGCAGACCGTCCACGGCACCGACGAGACCCACGAGTGGGCGCGCGACGCGCGCATCCGGGCGGTGCACGCCGGCCTGCTGGGGGACCTGGACCTCGACGCGGACGTCGCGACGCTGTCCGGCGGGCAGCGCCGCCGGGTCGCGCTCGCCGCCCTGCTCGTGGAGGACCATGACGTCCTGCTGCTCGACGAGCCCACCAACCACCTCGACGTCGAGGGCGTGGCGTGGCTGGCGGAGCACCTGCAGGAGCGGTTCGGCGGGGGGTCGGGGGCGCTCGTCGTCGTCACGCACGACCGGTGGTTCCTGGACGCGGTGTGCACGCGCATGTGGGAGGTCACGGGCAGCCGCCACGGGGACCGGCGAGGCGGCGCCGTCCGGCCGTACGAGGGTGGGTACGCCGCGTACGTGCTGGCCCGCGCCGAGCGCGCACGGCAGGCGGCGGTGACGGCCGAGAAGCGGGACAACCTGCTGCGCAAGGAGCTCGCGTGGCTGCGCCGGGGTGCGCCGGCCCGCACGAGCAAGCCGCGCTTCCGGCTCGACGCGGCCGCCGCGCTCATCGCCGACGAGCCGCCGCCGCGGGACAGCCTCGAGCTGGCCCGTACGGCGACCGCGCGCCTGGGCAAGCAGGTCCTCGACGTCGAGGACGTCACCGTCGCCGTCCCGACGTCGGACGGCGCGGGGGAGCGGGTCCTGCTCGACGACGTCACCTGGCGCCTGGGCCCGGGCGACCGGTTCGGGCTGGTGGGTGTCAACGGCGCGGGGAAGACGACGCTGCTGCGGCTGCTGACCGGGGACGTCCGCCCGAGGTCCGGGCGGGTCCGTCGGGGCAAGACGGTCGTCGTGGCGACCCTCAGCCAGGACGTCACGGAGCTCGACGAGCTCGGTGGCCTGCGCGCCGTCGAGGTCGTCGAGCGCGAGCGGCGCGCCACGCAGGTGGGCGGCAAGGAGCTGACGGCCGCCCAGCTCGTCGAGCGGCTGGGGTTCGCACGGGAGCGCGCCCAGACCCTGGTCAGGGACCTGTCCGGCGGGGAGCGGCGGCGCCTGCAGCTGCTCCGCCTGCTGGTCGGCGAGCCGAACGTGCTGCTGCTCGACGAGCCGACCAACGACCTCGACACCGACACCCTCGCCGCCGTGGAGGACCTGCTCGACGGCTGGCCGGGCACGCTCGTCGTCGTCTCCCATGACCGGTACCTGCTGGAGCGGGTCTGCGACCGGCAGTGGGCGCTTCTCGGCGACGGCGCGCTGCGGGACCTGCCGGGCGGGGTCGAGCAGTACCTCGAGCTGCGGCGAGCCGCCACCCGCTCGACCGCTGTGGCCGACGACGCCCCTGCCGCCGGGGCCGACGACGGCGCGGCGCCCAGCCAGGCCGAGGTGCGGGCCGCGCGCAAGGAGGTCGCCAGGATCGAGCGTCGGCTCCAGCGCATCGCCGAGGCGGAGGACCGGCTGCACGCGCGGATGGCGGCCGTCGCGACGGACCATGCCGCCGTCCTCGAGCTCGACGCCGAGGCGCGCGCGCTGGCCGCCGAGCGCGAGCAGCTCGAGGAGGAGTGGCTGCAGGTCGCCGAGGTCGCCGGGTAGGGCCGCTCAGGCGTCGAAGGGTGCGACGAGGACGCGCAGCAGGTCCGCCAGGACCCGGCGGTCGCCCTCCGGCAGCGCGGCGAGGAGGTCGCGCTCGACCCGCAGCAGGTCCGCCAGCGCCGCATCGACGCGCTCCAGGCCCGCCGGCGTGAGCCGGACGAGGACGCCGCGGCGGTCCCCGGGCGCGGGGCGGCGCTCCACGAGGCCGCGGGCCGCGAGGCGGTCGATGCGGTTGGTCATCGTCCCGCTGGTGACCAGCGTCTGCTGCACGAGCGTCCCGGGGGAGAGCTGGTACGGCTCGCCGGCGCGGCGCAGGGCCGAGAGGACGTCGAACTCCCACAGCTCCAGGTCGTGGCGGTCGAAGGCGGTGCGCCGGGCCAGGTCCAGGTGCCGGGCGAGCCGGCTCACCCGGGACAGCACCTGCAGCGGCGCGACGTCGAGGTCGGGCCGTTCCCGGTTCCAGGCCGCGACGATCCGGTCGACCTCGTCGGTCATGCGTCCGCCTGCTGCAGCAGCGTCGGCTTGCGCTGCAGCCCCGCCAGCCCGTTCCAGGCGAGGTTGACCAGGTGGGCCGCGACCTCCTGCTTGCCCGGCTTGCGCGCGTCCAGCCAGTACTGGCCGGTCAGGGCGACCATGCCGACGAGCATCTGCGCGTACAGGGGGGCGGTCCGGGCGTCGAGGCCCCGCTTGGTGAACTGCGCGGCGAGCAGGTGCTCGACCTGCATGGCGACGTCGCCGATGAGACTGGAGAACGTGCCGGTGGACTGGGTGACGGGGGAGTCCCGCACGAGGATGCGGAAGCCGTCCGTGGAGGTCTCGATGTAGGTCAGCAGCGCCAGGGCCGTCCGCTCGACCAGCTCCTGGGGGTGCCCCCCGGCTTCCAGGGCCGAGGTCAGGGAGCCGGTGAGGGCCTGGATCTCGCGGTCGACGACGACGGCGTACATGCCCTCCTTGCCGCCGAAGTGCTCGTAGACGACGGGCTTGGAGACCTGGGCGCGCGCGGCGATCTCCTCCACGCTGGTGCCCTCGAAGCCCTTCTCGGCGAAGAGCTGCCGGCTCACGTCGAGCAGCTGCTCGCGCCGCTGCGTGCCGGTCATCCGGGCCCGCGCCGGCCGCTTGCTCGAGGAAGCCACGCCCCCATCATGCCGTGCGGTACCGGCGGGCCCGTCGAGGGCGGCCCGCGGGCGCGTCCCCTGGCAGGATGGGGCACCGTCCGGCCGCCGAGGGTGCCGGTCCGCCCTGGTGTAACGGCAGCACGCAGGCCTTTGGAGCCTTGCGGTCCAGGTTCGAATCCTGGGGGCGGAGCCAGGGCCCGGCCGGCTGCCGAAGCCCGGCGGACCATCGCCGCTCGCGCACGGCGCGATCGGGCCGAGCACCCGGCGGTAGAGTGACGCCACGCCAGGACCACCGCCGGCGGGAGCGCACACCGGAGCCCCGCGGAACGGCAGATCCGACGGGAGACCGAGTGACCACCCCACGCCCCGCCGCCGTCGTCGTGCTCGCCGCCGGGGAGGGGACCCGCATGCGGTCCGCCACCCCCAAGGTCCTGCACACCCTCGCCGGGCGCTCGATGCTCGGCCACGCGCTCGCCGCGGCGCGGTCCCTGGAGCCGGAGCTCCTCACGGTCGTGGTCCGGCACGAGCGGGACCGCGTGGCGGCCCACGCCCTCGAGGTCGACCCGGACGTGCTTGTGTCGGACCAGGACGACGTGCCGGGCACCGGTCGGGCGGTGCAGTGCGCGCTGAGCACCCTCGAGGCCGCGGCGCGCGCCCGCGCGGTCGGCGCCGAGCAGGGCCACGAGGGGGTGCTGGACGGGCCGGTCGTCGTCCTGGCAGGAGACATCCCTCTGCTGGACGGTGGGACGCTCGCGGAGCTCCTGGCCGCGCACGTCGCCGACGGGAACGCGGTCACGGTCCTGACCACCGAGGTCGACGACGCCACGGGCTACGGCCGGGTGGTCCGCGACCCCGAGACCGGCGAGGTGACGGGGGTCGTCGAGCACAAGGACGCCGACGACGCCCAGCGCGCGATCCGCGAGATCAACTCCTCGGTCTACGTCTTCGACGCCGCGGTGCTGCGCGGGGCCCTCGGCCGCCTCGGCCGCGACAACGCCCAGGGCGAGGTCTACCTCACGGACGTGCTCGCCATCGCGCGGGCCGACGGCGGTGCGGTGCGCGCCGTCCGGGTGGACGACCCGTGGCTCGTCGAGGGCGCCAACGACCGGGCGCAGATGTCGGTGCTGCGCGCCGAGATGAACCGCCGGATCGTCCAGGACTGGATGGTCGCGGGCGTGACCGTCGTCGACCCGGCCACCACGTGGATCGACGTCGAGGCCGAGCTGGAGCCCGACGTCACGGTCCTTCCCGGCACCCAGCTCCTCGGCCGGACCACGGTCGCCCGTGACGCTGTCGTCGGGCCGGACACGACGCTGACGGACGTCCACGTCGGTGCCGGCGCCCAGGTGATCCGCACCCACGGCTCCTCCTCGCGGATCGGCGCGGGGGCCGTCGTCGGCCCCTTCTCCTTCCTGCGGCCCGGCACCGACCTCGGGGCCGACGGCAAGATCGGCGCGTACGTCGAGACGAAGAACGCGCACATCGGCGCCCACTCGAAGGTCCCGCACCTGTCCTACGTCGGCGACGCGACCATCGGTGAGCACACCAACGTGGGCGCCGGGACGATCTTCGTGAACTACGACGGCGTCACGAAGTCCCGCAGCACCGTGGGCGACCACGTGCGGATCGGCTCGGACAACGCCATCGTCGCGCCGGTGACGATCGGTGACGGCGCCTACACCGGTGCCGGCTCGGTCATCCGCCACGACGTGCCGGCCGGCGCGCTCGGGGTCAACACCGCGCCGCAGCGGACGATCGACCGCTGGGTGCTCCGCCGTCGTGAAGGGACCCCGTCGGCGCAGGCCGCTGCCGCGGCGCTGCGTGCCCACGACGAGGACGACGTCCCCCTGTCCCCCCAGGCGCAGGCCGAGCGCGCCCGTGCCACCACCCAGCAGGACGGCTGACCGGCTGCCCCAGCCGCCGGACCCCCCGCCCCCGAGAGAGAAGGCCAGCCGCAGATGACCGGGATCACCTCGAGCGACGGCGAGAAGCGCCTCGTGCTCATGTCCGGGCGCGCCCACCCGGAGCTCGCCGAGGACGTCGCCCGGGCACTCGGCGTCGAGCTGCTCCCGACGACGGCGTACGACTTCGCCAACGGTGAGATCTACGTCCGCTTCAGCGAGAGCGTCCGGGGCACGGACGCGTTCGTGCTGCAGAGCCACACGGCGCCGATCAACCAGTGGATCATGGAGCAGCTGCTCATGGTCGACGCCCTCAAGCGCGCCTCGGCGAAGACGATCACGGTGGTGCTGCCCTTCTACGGCTACTCCCGCCAGGACAAGAAGCACCGGGGACGGGAGCCGATCTCCGCCCGCCTCATGGCGGACCTGTTCAAGACCGCCGGCGCCGACCGGCTCATGAGCGTGGACCTGCACGCCGCGCAGACGCAGGGCTTCTTCGACGGGCCCGTGGACCACCTGTGGGCGATGCCGCTGCTCGTGGACTACGTCCGGACGCGCGTCGACCTCAGCAACGTCGCCGTGGTGTCCCCCGACGCCGGGCGCATCCGCGTGGCCGAGCAGTGGGCAGGGAAGCTGGGCGGGTGCCCGCTGGCGTTCATCCACAAGACGCGCGACATCACGGCCCCCAACCGGTCCGTGGCCAACCGCGTCGTCGGCGAGGTCGAGGGGCGGACCTGCATCCTCACCGACGACCTCATCGACACCGGCGGCACGATCGCGGAGGCGGTGCGGGTGCTGCTCTCCGCCGGCGCCAAGGACGTCATCGTCGCGGCGACGCACGGCGTGCTCTCGCACCCGGCCGCCCAGCGGCTGCAGGAGTGCGGCGCACGGGAGATCGTCGTCACCGACACGCTGCCCATCAGCGAGGAGCGGCACTTCGAGAAGCTGACGGTGCTCTCGATCGCCCCGCTGCTCGCCCGCGCCATCCGCGAGGTGTTCGACGACGGCTCGGTGACGTCCCTGTTCGACGGCGCCTCCTGAGCCGTCGCTCCCTCCGGGAGATCACCTCGGCCCGGGGCTGTGGGGTAGGATCGTCAGCCGTGCCTCGGCGAGGGACGTCGGACGGCCGGACCGCAGCAGCACCCCGTGGGGTGCGGCAGCAGGACCAGGCCCCGGCTCCGTGATTCGACGCGGCGGCCGTCCCGCG
This sequence comes from Actinotalea sp., assembly GCA_014360395.1. GTDB lineage: Bacteria > Actinomycetota > Actinomycetes > Actinomycetales > Cellulomonadaceae > Actinotalea. Next base: position 1,863 of record JACIXM010000227.1, on the reverse strand, counting down.
CGTCCGTCCTGCGTCCCGCGCCGAGGCCGCCCACCGGGCCCCCACCCCGGTCCGAGAGCCACCCGATCCCACCCAGGAGCCACCGTGTCCGAGATCAAGCTCGCCGCCACCGCCCGCACCGAGTTCGGCAAGGGCGCGGCGCGCCGCATCCGCCGCGCGCACCAGGTGCCCGCCGTCATCTACGGCCACGGCGAGGCCCCGGTCCACATCACCCTGCCGGGCCACGAGACGATGCTCGCCCTCAAGCACGCCAACGCGCTGCTGGCGATCGAGCTCGACGGGAAGTCCCAGCTCGCCATCGCCAAGGACGTCCAGCGCGACCCGATCAAGCCGGTCATCGAGCACGTCGACCTGCTGGCGGTCCGCGCCGGCGAGAAGGTCACCGTCGACATCCCGGTCCACGTGACCGGTGAGTCGGCCGCCGGGACGGTCTCGCTCGTCGAGGCCCAGACCCTCCAGGTCGAGGCCGAGGCGACGCACATCCCGGAGGCGTTCGACGTCTCGATCGAGGGCCTGGAGGCGGGTACCACCGTCACGGCCGCCGAGGTGCAGCTGCCCTCGGGCGTCACGCTCCTGGGCGACCCGGAGGCCGCCGTCGTCGTGGTGTCGCAGGAGCAGGTCGAGGAGGAGCCCGAGGCCGCCGAGGGCGAGGCCGAGCCGGGCGCCGAGGGCGAGGCCGAGGAGGCTGCGGAGCAGCCCGCCGAGCCGGAGCCCACCGAGGCCTGAGCCCCACACGTCATGCCGACGACGCCCGGTCCCCCCGCGGGGGCCGGGCGTCGTCGCACACCCACCCCGACCACCGGAGGATCGCGATGACCGACCCGTGGCTCGTCGTCGGCCTGGGCAACCCGGGCCCGTCGTACGCGGGCAACCGGCACAACGTCGGTCAGATGGTGCTGGACGAGCTGGCGCGCCGCGCCGGGGTCGCGTTCGGCTCCCACCGCAGCCGCGCCCAGGTCGCCGACGTGCGCCTCGGCGTCCTGCCCGGCGGGGCACCCGGCCCGCGGGTGCTCCTCGCGAAGCCCACGTCGTACATGAACGTGTCCGGCGGTCCCGTCGCGAGCCTCGCCTCCTACCTCCAGGTCCCCGTGGAGCGCATCCTCGTGGTCCACGACGAGCTCGACATCCCCTTCGCCCAGGTCCGGCTCAAGCGCGGTGGTGGAGAGGGCGGCCACAACGGCCTGCGGAGCATCACCTCCGCGGTCGGCAGCAAGGAGTACGTGCGCGTGCGTGCCGGGATCGGCCGCCCGCCCGGGCGCATGGACGCCGCGACCTTCGTCCTCAAGGACTTCTCCACGGTGGAGCGCAAGGAGCTCCCGTGGCTGGTCGACGCGGCGGCGGACGCCGTCGAGATGGTCGTCCTCGAGGGTCTCGAGGCGGCGCAGCGGAGGTTCCACGCACCGGCGTGAGACACCGCCAGGCGTCCTGGGGGCGCCGTCCTGCCGGTCGGCACCGTGGCCGGTCCCGTCCCGACCCCTGCGGACGCCACCGGGAAATGGTGCGAACCGTACCTTGAACGACCCAACAGCCCCGCACCCGCCGAAACACTCCGCAACACCCGTGGGCATGATGATTTCCACATGATCAAGACCTGTACCCTCAATCCGGACATGTCGGACCGGATCGGACCCGCGAGGGTCCGGGGGGAGTACGAGGATGAGAAGAGTGCTGTCGGCCGCGGTGGTCGGCGCGGTGCTGGCGCTGACCGGAGGTGCGGCGACGGCCCAGGCGGCGACGAGCGTGCCGGACGCCGGTGCGCAGGCCGCAACCGCTCGCGCCGAGGTCTGCCCGCAGGGGCCATCCGAGGATAGCGGTGCGTGAATGAAGTACCCGGCGGACGGTCCGACCTTCGCCGTGCCGGAG
>JACIXM010000226.1 GCA_014360395.1 Actinotalea sp. | reverse complement strand
TGCCGGATGCCGGTGCGCAGGCCGCAACCGCTCGCGCCGAGGTCTGCCCGCAGGGGCCGTCCGAGGATGGCGGTGCGTGGGTGAAGTACCCGGCGGACGGTCCGACCTTCGCCGTGCCGGAGCGCGAGGGCCTCGAGGTCGTGCAGATCTGCTTCAAGGCATCCACCCAGGTGCGGTTCATCGAACCCACGGGCGAGGTCCGGTCGGACGTCCCGGTGGTGACCGGGAACGGGCGGCCGACCGGTGCCGTGCACGACCTCAGCCACGTCTCCGTCCGGTACGTGCCGGTGGAGCCCTCCGTCGAGGTGGTGGTGCCGTCGGCCGCCCTCGTGCCGGGGGTCTGTGAGCCGGCCGAGCCGGGTGAGCAGGTGGTGACCGGCGCTGCTCTGGTGATCGAGGGGGTCGAGGGCCTCGAGTACGAGGTCGCGAACGCCGACGGCGCGGTCGAGGGGGACCTGTCGGACCTGTCTCCGGGCGTCTACACGGTGACGGCGCGGGCGGCCGAGGGCTTCCGGCTGGTCCTCCCGGGCGAGGGCTGGGAGCTCGTCGACGGCGCGGCCGTACTGACCGTGACGGTCGAGGCCGTCGAGGACTGCGCGCTGCCGGTGGTGCTCGACGACACCCGGACGCCGCCGGCCGAGCCGGAGCAGCCGGTCGAGCCGGAGCAGCCGGTCGACCCCGCGCCGCCGGTCGAGCCGGGCCCGACCTCCGGTGAGGAGGTCCTGTCGGACGAGGTCGTCGCGACCCCGGTGTCCAACGAGCCCGTCGTGGTTGGCGATGCGGCGCCGGTGCAGGGCGCGACGACGGCGCCGGCCCTCGCGGACACCGGCGCTGCCGGGTTCGGGCCGGCCGTGGCCGTGGCCGCGGGGCTCGGCCTGCTCGGTCTGGGCGCCCTCGCCGCCGCCCGCCGGATCGCCCAGGGCTGATCCCTGCCTGACGAGGAGACGGGCCGCCGGACCGGCGGCCCGTCTCCCGCGCGCCACCCGGTGGCCGGAGGCGGGTGGGCCGCCGGCTCCGCATGGTCGCGGCTCCAGGGCCCGCGCACAACCGGCTTGCGTCCCTTCCGCACCCACTGACCGAGTGAAAGATCCCCAAGATCGGCGAATCGGGATGCAGGGTGCTGAACTACCGCGCTAGTGTCCAAATCGGGCAATTGGTGTCAACGGGACGTCGTGCCCGCGGGGGAAGGAGAGGCACATGAGGAGGATCTTGGCGCTGCTCGTCGCAGCGGCGCTCTTCGTGGTCGGCGGCGCCGCTGCCGCGACCGCGAGCCAGGACAGCACCTGTCCGAGGACGGACTTCACCGAGGCCGACGGTGGCTGGGTGAAGTACGACGGACTGACGGGGACATCGTTCACCGTTCCGCAGAAGAGCGGCTTCACGGTCGATCAGATCTGCTACAAGGCGGCCACGGAGGTCGTCCCCATCGGCGCCACCGGCACGGTCGTGTCAACAGTGACCAACCAGAACGGCAACGTCCAGGAGCTGAGCCACGTCTCGGTGCACTACCAGAAGGACGCGCCCCCGCCTCCCGTCGAGGTCCCGGTCACCGCGCCCGCGTACACGGCGCCGACGTGGGACGCCCCGGGCTCGTTGGTGTACAGCGACACCGCGCAGTACGTCTGGCAGGCGTCGGGTCCAGAGTCCGCACGGCTCCTCACCGCCTCGCCGGTCGGCGACGTGGTGCTGACGGGCCAGACGGTGTTCGGTCCCTACAACCTCGAACAGCTCACCGGTGAGCAGTGCGAGGAGCCGCCGGCGGAGGTCCCGGTCGTGCCCCCCGTCTTCACCGCACCGAGCTGCGACGCTCCCGGAGAGCTCGTCTACGCGGACACCGCCGAGTACGAGTGGATCGAGAGCGGCGACGACTCCGCCCGGGTCCTGACGGCCTCGCCGATCGGTGACGTCGTCCTCGTGGGCGAGACCGTCTTCGGCCCGTACGACCTGACGCAGCTCACGGGCGACCAGTGTGACGAGGGCGACGACGAGACGCAGAAGGTCCCGCTGTGCCACGCCACGGGCTCGGCCGAGAACCCCTACGTGTTCATCGAGGTCAGCGTCGCCGCGTTCTTCAACGCCGGTCACATCGACCACGAGGGTGACATCTTCGACACCTTCACCTTCACGAAGCACGGTGAGGAGATCACGGTCCCGGCACAGGGCGACCTCGCACTGCTTGCGAACGGGTGCAAGGTCGAGGACGAGCCGGAGCTGCGCACCGACTTCGAGTACGTCCTCGACTGCGACTACGTCCTGACGGGCTTCGAGGTCACCTACCGCGATGACGAGGAAATCAGCCGTGAGGCGCTTGAGCCGCGCACCATCACGCCGGAGGAGGCGGACGAGCTCGGTCTGTCGATCCCGGACGACTGCGAGGTCCTCGACGAGGTCATCGAGTTCGAGTACCAGCTCGACTGCGACTACCTGCTGACCGGTGACAAGGTCACGTACGTGGACGGCGAGGAGGTCGAGCGCGAGGCGCTCGAGCCGCGGACCATCACCCCGGAGGAGGCCGAGGAGCTCGGTCTTTCGATCCCGGACGACTGCGACGTGGCCGTGTTCGGCCCGATCGTGTCGGTGACGGAACCCGTGTGCCTCAAGGACGACGAGGACTCGGCCACGGTCGACGTCTTCCTGGACAACATGGACTCGACGATGGCGGTCTGGTTCGCCGTCTGGGTCGACGGGGAGCCGGTGGCCGACGTCGAGCTGGAGGCCGGTGAGAGCGACGTCCTCGAGCTGGTCTTCGAGGCGGGCACGTACGACGTCGTCGTGGAGGCCATCGGTGAGGGGACCGACGACTCCGACACCTACGCCATCTTCGAGACGGTCGTGGTGGTCGACTGCGACGAGGACGACGGGGGCGTCATCGTGAAGCCCGTGATCACCAAGCCGGGCGTCAAGCCGGTGATCGTGGCGCCGGTCGTCACGAAGCCGCCGGCCCTGGCGTACACGGGCGTCGACGGGACCTCGTCGATGCTGCTGCTCGCGGCCGGCCTCATCGGGCTCGGTGGCCTGACCCTCGTCGGCTCGCGCCGGCGCTGGGTGAGCTGAGCAGGGGCGGCGTCGACCGTCGCC
>JACIXM010000225.1 GCA_014360395.1 Actinotalea sp. | reverse complement strand
AGGGGCGGCGTCGACCGTCGCCCACCCACACCAGGAGGACCCCCGGTGCCCGCACCGGGGGTCCTCCCGTGCGTGCCGGACGTAGACTTCCCGCGCACCCCGTCCGAGTCTCGGGCGGGGCCCGTCGTGCTGCCCCGGCCTCCTGACAGGACCCATGAACCTCACCGGCCTGCTGCCCCTCGTCCTCGCCGATCCCGCCGCCGCGCACCTGCGCGAGCTCGCCGCGGCGAGCCCCGCCGCGCGCGAGGCGGTGGTCGACGTCGTCGCGCCTCCCGGGGCACGGCCGCCGCTGCTGGCGGCCGTCGCGGACGCGCTCCCCACCGCCGACGGCGTGACCGCCCCGCCGGTCGCCGTCGTCGTCACGGCCACGACGCGCGACGCGGACGACCTGGCCGTCGCCCTGCGGTGCTACCTGCCGGCCGACGACGTCGCCGTGCTGCCGGCCTGGGAGACCCTCCCGCACGAGCGGCTGTCGCCCCGCAGCGACACCGTCGCGCGCCGGCTCGCCGTCTTCCGGCGGCTCGCGCACCCGGCGGCCGACGGCGGCCAGGCCGGCGCGGTCCGCGTCCTGGTGGTGCCGGTGCGTGCCCTCCTGCAGCCGGTGGTGGACGGGCTGGGGGAGCTCGAGCCGGTCGCGCTGCGCACCGGCGAGCGTGCCGACCTGCAGGACGTCGCCGAGCGGCTCGCGGCCGCCGCCTACACGCGGGTCGACATGGTCGAGCGGCGCGGCGAGTTCGCCGTGCGGGGCGGCATCCTCGACGTCTTCCCGCCCACCGACGACCACCCGCTGCGCCTGGAGTTCTGGGGTGACGAGGTCGAGGAGATCCGCTGGTTCGCGGTCGCCGACCAGCGCAGCCTCGAGGTCGCCACCGAGGGCCTCTGGGCGCCGCCCTGCCGCGAGATCCTCCTCACCGACGCGGTGCGCGAGCGGGCCGCGGCCCTGGCCGAGCAGCTGCCCGGCGCCGCGGAGATGCTCGAGAAGCTCGCTCACGGCATCGCCGTGGAGGGGATGGAGTCCCTGGCGCCGGTGCTCGTCGAGCGCATGGTGCCGGTCCTGGACCTGGTGCCGGCGGGCTCGCTCGTCACGGTCGCAGACCCGGAGCGCGTGCGTCGGCGGGCGCACGACCTGCTCGCCACGAGCCAGGAGTTCCTCGACGCCGCCTGGACCGCCGCGGCCGCGGGGGGCAGCACCCCCATCGACCTGCGGGCCGCGTCCTTCGTCGAGTACGCGGACACGCGCGAGCTCGGCCTGGAGCGCGGGCTCGGCTGGTGGTCGTTCAGCGCCTTCTCGCTCGAGGCGGCCGGGGCCCAGGACGACACGGGGACCACCGACGACGCCGCCCCGCCGGCCGTCCAGGACGGTGCACCCCGCTCGGCGGTCGTCGAGGGGGCCGAGGGCACCACCGTCGTCGTCGGCGCGCGGGAGGTGCGGGGCTACCGCGGTGACGTGCCGGCGGCGGTGGCCGACCTGCGCGGCCTGCAGCGCGAGGGCTGGCGCCTGGTCATGACGACGGAGGGCCACGGGCCGGCCCAGCGGATGGTCGAGCAGCTGACCGCGATGGAGGTGCCGGCCCGCCGGGTCGGGGCTGTCGACGAGGCGCCCGAGCAGGGCGTCGTCCTCGTCACGCCCGCGCCCGGCGGGCGCGGGTTCGTGGCGCCGGCCCTGCGCCTCGCCGTCTTCAGCGAGGCCGACCTCACCGGTCGCGCGGGCACCTCGACCAAGGACATGCGGTCCATGCCGTCGCGGCGCCGCAACGTCGTCGACCCGCTCGCGCTGCGGCCGGGCGACTTCGTCGTGCACGAGCAGCACGGCGTGGGCCGGTTCGTCGAGCTCGTCCAGCGCACGATCGGCACCGGGGCCGCCAAGGGCACCCGCGAGTACATGGTCATCGAGTACGCCTCGAGCAAGCGCGGCCAGCCGGGGGACCGGCTCTACGTCCCGACCGACCAGCTCGACCAGGTCACCAAGTACACCGGCGGGGAGTCCCCGACGCTGAACAAGATGGGCGGCGCGGACTGGGCGAAGACCAAGGGCCGCGCCCGCAAGGCGGTCAAGGAGATCGCCGGCGAGCTCATCCGGCTCTACTCCGCGCGGATGGCCACGCAGGGCCACGCGTTCAGCCCCGACACCCCGTGGCAGGCGGAGCTCGAGGACGCCTTCGCCTACGTCGAGACCCCCGACCAGCTCGCCACCATCGACGAGGTCAAGGCGGACATGGAGAAGACGGTCCCCATGGACCGGCTCGTCTGCGGTGACGTCGGGTACGGCAAGACCGAGATCGCCGTGCGGGCGGCGTTCAAGGCCGTCCAGGACGGCAAGCAGGTCGCCGTGCTCGTCCCGACGACGCTGCTGGTCCAGCAGCACCTCGACACGTTCTCCGAGCGCTACGCCCAGTTCCCGGTCACGGTGCGCGCCCTGTCCCGGTTCCAGACGGACAAGGAGGCCAAGGAGGTCGTCGACGGCGTCTCCGACGGGACCGTCGACGTCGTCATCGGCACCCATCGCCTCATCACCGGGCAGGTGCGCTTCAAGGACCTCGGCCTGGTCATCATCGACGAGGAGCAGCGGTTCGGCGTCGAGCACAAGGAGACGCTCAAGCAGCTGCGCACCGACGTCGACGTGCTGGCGATGAGCGCCACGCCCATCCCGCGCACGCTGGAGATGGCCGTGACCGGCATCCGCGAGATGTCCACGCTCGCGACGCCGCCGGAGGAGCGGCACCCGGTCCTGACGTTCGTCGGGCCCTACGACGAGAAGCAGATCAGTGCCGCGATCCGGCGTGAGCTGCTGCGCGAGGGCCAGGTCTTCTTCGTCCACAACAAGGTCGACACGATCGAACGCACGGCGTCCCGTCTGGCCGAGCTGGTCCCCGAGGCCCGCATCGCGACCGCGCACGGGAAGATGAACGAGCACCAGCTGGAGCAGGTGATCGTGGACTTCTGGGAGAAGCGGTTCGACGTGCTGGTCTGCACGACGATCGTCGAGACAGGCCTGGACATCTCCAACGCCAACACCCTGATCCTCGACCGCGCCGACCGGATGGGCCTGTCCCAGCTGCACCAGCTGCGAGGCCGTGTCGGGCGTGGCCGGGAGCGCGCGTACGCGTACTTCATGTACCCCCCGGAGCGTCCGCTGACCGAGACCGCGCACGACCGCCTCGCCACGATCGCGGCGAACACGGACCTCGGCTCGGGCATGCAGGTCGCCATGAAGGACCTGGAGATCCGGGGCGCGGGCAACCTGCTGGGTGGCGAGCAGTCGGGCCACATCGCCGGCGTCGGCTTCGACCTGTACGTCCGGATGGTCGGCGAGGCCGTCGCCGCCTACCGCGGGGAGCCGGACACCCGGCCGGCGGAGGTCACCCTCGAGCTGCCGGTCGACGCGCACGTGCCGCACGAGTACATCGAGCACGAGCGGCTGCGCCTCGAGGCGTACCGGAAGGTCGCGGACGCGACGACGGCGGAGGCGCTCGAGGCGGTGCGCGCGGAGCTCGTGGACCGGTACGGCCCGCTGCCGGAGCCGGTGGAGAACCTCTTCGAGGTCGCGGCGTTCCGCAACCTCGCCCGGGACGCGGGGCTGACGGACGTCACCGCGCAGGGCAAGTTCATCCGCTTCGCCCCGGTCGAGCTGGCGGAGTCGGCGCAGCTGCGCCTGCGGCGCCTCTACCCCGGCTCGATCCAGAAGCCCGCGATCCGCACGATCCTCGTGCCGTTCCCGACCACGGGACGGCTCGGGGGGAAGGCGCTCGCGGGCCGGGACCTGCTCGCCTGGGCCCGGGATCTCGTCGCCGCGGTGCTGCAGGGGTCGGTCGGCGCCGCGGCGCAGGCCGGGACGTCGGCGGACGCCCGGTGACCCCCGGACCGGTCGTGCCCCGTCCGGGGCCTACGATGCTGCCGACGCTTCGACCCTGGAGGTAACCCGGTGAGCCTGACCACGTCGACGTGGGCCCGCACGAGGCGCCACGCCGCCCGCACGGCCGTGGCCCTGGCGGTCGGGGCCGTCCTGCTGACCGGCTGCGCCGGAGCCCCGGGCACGGCGGCGGTCGTCGACGGCCGCGTCATCACCGAGAGCGCGCTGCAGCGCACGACCGCCGAGCTCGGCCGGCTCGTGCCGCAGGGCATCCCCGCCCAGCAGGTGCTCATCAACCTCATCGCGGCGCCCTACCTCATCGACGCCGCCGCCGAGATCGGCGCCGGCGTCTCGGAGGCCGAGGCGCGTCAGCTCGCCGAGCAGCTCGCCGCCCAGGCGGGCCTCGGCGAGGTGCCGGAGCTCGGCCCGGGGAGCCTGGACGTGCTCCGGGCCACTCTCGCCCAGGGCAAGATCTCCCAGAGCCAGGACCCGGGCGCCGTCTTCGCGGAGTTCGAGCAGGAGCTCGCGGAGGCGGACGTCGAGCTCAGCCCTCGGTACGGGAGCTTCGACCTCGACGCCGGCGGCATCGTCCCGACCCAGCGCGACTGGATCGACGCGTCCTGAGCCCGTGACGGACGTCCCGGGTCCCGCAGGCCCCCACGCCGGCCTGATCGAGCTCGTCGCGGTCATGGACCGCCTCCGCTCACCCGGCGGCTGCCCGTGGGACGCCGAGCAGACCCACGAGTCGCTCGTGCCCTACGCGGTCGAGGAGGTCGCCGAGGTCGTCGAGGCGGTGGAGACCGGCGACCGGGGGGCTTTGCGCGAGGAGCTCGGCGACCTGCTGCTCCAGGTGGTCTTCCACGCGCGCGTCGCCGAGGACCACCCCGAGGACCCGTTCGACATCGACGACGTCGCCCGCGGCATCGCGGACAAGCTCCGTCGCCGCCACCCGCACGTCTTCGGCGACGTCACCGTCACCGGGGCGGCCGAGGTGCACCGCAACTGGGAGGCCATCAAGCAGGCCGAGAAGCGGCGCGCCTCCGTCGTCGACGGCATCCCGCCGGCCCTGTCCGCGCTCGCCCGGGCGCAGAAGGTCCTGGGCCGCCTGCACCGTGCGGGCCTGCCCGTGCCGTCGCCCGACGACGCCGCCGCGGGGCCCGGCAGCGCCGACGGGGCACCGGTCGAGGCCCCGGGACGGCCCGCCGCCGTCGGCGCCGACGTGCTCGGCGCGCGGCTGCTCGCCCTCGTGGTGGAGGCCGAGGCCACCGGCGTGGACGCCGAGCAGGCGCTGCGCGCGGCGGTGCGTCAGCTCGAGGCCCTCGTGCGGGAGCGCGAGGACCGGGGGGACGTCGCCGCCCCGCCCGGCTGACCGGTTGCGCGCCGCCGCCGCGCCGCCGCGGTGATCCTGCCCGTCAGGCGTCACCGGCCACGAC
>JACIXM010000224.1 GCA_014360395.1 Actinotalea sp. | reverse complement strand
CGCTGCACCCCCGACGACCCGCGGCCCACGGGGGACGCCGACGCCTGGACTGTCGTCGTCAAGCGGTTCCCGCTCGGCGCCGACGGCCGCGACGGCTACGTGCGAGAGCGGACGGGCCTCGCCCTCCTGCCCGCCACCCCGCAGCTCCTCGCCGCCGATGACGACCACCACGTGCTCGTCATGACCGACCTCGGCAAGGCCCGCACGCTCGCGGACGTCCTGCTCGACGCCGACCCGGACGCGGCCCGCGCCGCCGCCGTCGGTTGGGCGGGAGCGCTCGGCGCGACGCTCGCCGCGTCCCGGAGCCACGTCGACGAGGCCGAGGCGACTCTCGTCGCTGCCGGCGCCGCGCCGCACGACCCGGGCGACGCCGTGTACGCCGGTGCCACCCGGCTGCTGCGCCTCCTGGGTGATGACGCGGCGCCGTCGTCGGCGCTGGAGGCGGACCTCGCCGCGCTCAGCGCCGCGCTGCGCGCGGACCCGGCCACCCGCATCGTCACACCCGGCGACACCTGCCCCGACAACGCCCTGCTCACCCCGGGCGGGTGGCGGTTCCTCGACCTGGAGCGCACCACCGTGCGCCACGTCGCGCTCGACGCCGCCTACGCGCTGCTGCCGTTCCCCACCTGCTGGTGCCTCTTCCAACCCCCGCCGGGGCTCACCGACGCGATGTTCGAGGCTTTCACCGACGCACTGCGACCGGCGATGCCCGAGGTGGTGGACGGGGCCGGGTGGGGCGCAGCCGTCGATGCGGCCTGCGGCGCGTGGGTGCTCGTGGTGAACCTGTGGCTCGTCGACGCTGCGCTCGCGGAGGACGTCGACCCCGTCACCGACGCCGTACCGCCCCTGCGAGCGAGGCTCGCTGCCCGCTGGCGCTGGGGAGCGGAGCGGCTGCACCCGACCCTGCCTGCCGCCGCGGATCTCCTGGCCCGCGCGGCGGCGTGGGCCGACGACGCCTGGGGCGCGGACATGACGGTGCTCCCGCCCTACCCCGCGTTCGAAGGCAGGGCAGCCCCCGCCTGAGCCGCCCAGCGGGCCACGCCCGCACTCAGCGCCCCACGGCCCCTGCAGCCGCCTCGACCGCGTCGACCACCTCGGTCAGCGGCCGGCGGGTGTCGACCTCGAGGGTCGCCCGCCGCCGCAGCAGCGGCTCCACGGCGGCGGTGTCGGCGACGACGCGCGCCCGGTCAGCCGGGCTCGTGCCGAAGTCGTTCGTCGCGCGGGTCGCGAGCCGCTCGAGCATGACGTCCACCGGCGCGGACAGCAGCACGACGGCGTCGAACCGGTCGTAGAAGGCCCCCTGGTTCGCCACGGTCCCCGCGACGAAGAGGGTCCCGAACTCGCGGGTGTCCAGCAGCACCGACATCTGGTCGGCGCGCCACACCGGCTCCGGCTCGGACTGACCGGGGACGGGGACGTGCTCGATCCAGTCGTCCTCGTCGGTGTCCACGACCCGGTGCCCGCGGCGGGCGAGCTCGGCGAGCACGGTCGACTTGCCGACCGCCGACATCCCCGTCACGAGCACCGCTCCCACAGACATCGACGGTAGCGGGTCCGCGGACCGGCCCGGCTCAGGCGCCGTCGGGGCTGCCGGTCAGGCCCGCCACGAACGCGACGCTCGCCTCGGCGATCTGCGCGCGGGCGTCGTCGGCGTCGATGGTCGGCGTCCCGTCGCCGGGCTGCGGGCCGTAGTCGCCGAAGGACGCGTGCGACGCCCCGTCGACCGACACGAACTCGGCGCCGTCCGGCAGCGCCGCGCGGGAGGCCTCGATCTCCGCAGGGGTGGCGAGCCCGTCCTGCGACCCGGACACCGACAGGACGGCCACCGTCAGCGACTCCCGGAGGTCCGTGGCCGGGTAGGACGCCCACAGCAGGAGTCCGACCACGGGCGCGACCTTCCGCTCGTCCTGCTCGTCGGCCAGCATGCTCGCGACCGTCCCGCCCAGGCTGTGCCCGGCCACGACCCACCCGTCGGCGTCCTCGAACGCGGCGCGTGCGGAGCCCAGGGAGCCCGTCGCCAGGAACGCGATGCCGAGCGGCTGCTTCACCACGACGACGCGCGTGCCCGCCTCCGCCAACGGCCGCAGCACGGCGGCGTACGCGCGCGGGTCGACGCGGGCGCCCGGGTGGAACAGCACCGCCGGCCCCGTCGGCCCGTCCGCCGGTGTCAGGACGATGCGGGTCGAGGACTGCTCGACCGCGACGACGTCGTCCGACGCCATCGCCGCCAGTGCCGGCTCCACCGCGGGGAAGGGCCGCAGCCAGGCCACGACCGCGACCCAGACGACGGCGCCGATCACGGCCACCGCGAACCGGATGCGCCGCCAGCGCGTCGTCGGCCGTCGTCGGCGCGGCCGCGCGGGCAGCACGCTGCGCGCGAGCACGACGCCGGCCACGGCC
>JACIXM010000223.1 GCA_014360395.1 Actinotalea sp. | reverse complement strand
GGCGTCCCGCACGGTCGGGCCGGCCACGACCTCGACGGGGACGTCGAGGTCGTGGATCATCCGCCGGACCGCCATGAGCTGCTGCGCGTCCTTCTGGCCGAACAGCGCGACGTCGGGCCGCACGAGGTGCAGGAGCTTCAGGACGACGGTCAGCACCCCGTCGAAGTGCCCGGGGCGGTGCGCCCCCTCGAGCCGGTCGCCGAGGGCGCCGGCGCTGACCCGCACCACCGGGTCCCCGCCGGGGTAGACCTCCTGCACCCCCGGCGCGAAGACGACGTCGACGCCCTCGCGCGCCAGCAGCGCGACGTCCCGGTCCAGGTCGCGCGGGTAGCGCGCCAGGTCCTCGGTCGGGGCGAACTGGAGCGGGTTGACGAAGACGGTGACGACGACCTGCTCGGCGCGGGCGCGGGCGAGCCGGACCAGCGCCAGGTGCCCCTCGTGCAGCGCGCCCATGGTCATGACGACCGCCCGCCGGGGGCGGTGGCCGTCCGTGCGGTGCAGGGCGGCGTCGAGCTCCGCCCGGGTCCGGGCGAGCACCGGCGGCGCGGCGGGCGTCGGCGGTGCCGTGACGCCGGGCGCCGTGCGGTCGGTCATGGGGTCTCCTCCTCGGTCCCGGGCCGCGGCTCGGCGAGCACGTCGAGCAGCCGCTCGGCCTGCTGGGTCGTGATGCGGTGCCCGGTCAGCGCGCGGCCGGTCGCCGCGCGGGCGAGCGCCCGGTACGTCGCGGGCAGGTCGGCCGCGGCGGCGTCCCGGCCCGCGAGCGCCGCGAGCTCGCGCAGGTGGGCCGCGACGGTGCCGGCGTCGCCGCGCACGACGGGCCCGGTGAGCGAGGCGACGCCGCTGGACCCGACCGCCGTCCCGTCACCGGCCGTGCCCGCCCCGCGGACGGCGCTGTCCAGCGCCGCGGACAGCAGCGGCCCGAGGACCCGGTCGGGCGCCTCGACGCCCGCGGCGGCGAGCGCCTGGGCGGCCTGGGCGACGAGGACCACGAGGTGGTTGGCGCCGTGCGCGAGCGCCGCGTGGTAGAGCGGACGCATCGCCTCCGCGACGACGACGGGCTCGCCGCCCACCTCCACGACCAGGGCCTGTCCGATCGGCAGGACCGGCGCCGCCGCCGTGACCGCGAACGTGCACCCGACGAGCCGGCCGAGGTCCAGCGAGGTGCCGGTGAAGGTCATCGCCGGGTGCAGGGCCAGCGGGATCGCCCCAGCGGTGCGGGCGGGCTCCAGCACGTCGGTCCCGAGCGCGCCGGCGGTGTGCACCACGAGCTGGCCCGGCTGCCACGCACCGAGGGTCGCGAGGCCTCGCACGAGGTCGGCCAGGGCGTCGTCGGGCACGGTGAGCAGGACGAGCTCGGCCCGCTCGACCACCTGGGGCACCTCGAGGTGCTCCACGCCCGGCAGGAGGGTCGCGATCCGCTCCCGGCTCTCGGCCGAGATCCCGCTCGCGCCGACGACCGCGTGCCCGGCCGCGCGCAGCGCGCTGCCGAGGACGGCCCCGACGCGGCCCGCGCCGACGACCCCCACGCCGAGCCGGCCGGGGGTGGCGGCCGCGCTCACGACGGCGGCGCCGGCGGTCCC
>JACIXM010000222.1 GCA_014360395.1 Actinotalea sp. | reverse complement strand
TGCTAGCCGGTGCCCCGGGCGGGCGGCTCGCGGCCGGCGACATCGCCTCGCTCACCGAGCTCGCCGCTCCCACCGTCTCGCACCACCTGCGGTCCCTGCGCGAGGCGGGCGTCGTCGCCGCCGAGCGCCGCGGGACCTGGATCTTCTACTCCCTCGCGGCGGGCATGGACCGCGTCGCCTCCGCCCTGCTCGACGCCCTCGCCCGGGCGGCCTCCGCGGCGCCGCCGCACGACGACCTCGACGAGCCGACCCGCCTGGACCTCGACGCCGCGCTGGACGGCACGGTCGATCGCCTGGTCCGCCGCTTCCCGCAGGTCGCCCCCGAGGTCGTCCGCCTCGTCGTGCGCGAGTCCGCAGCCGCGCTCGCCCGGACCGCCACGGTCACCACCCACCTGCCCGTCCTCGCCGAGCGCTTCGCGGTCCAGCGGCTGGAGGATCAGGTCGCCGCCGCCGACGGCGCACCCGCCCGGCCCCGCGTCCTGTTCGTCTGCACCGCGAACGCGGGTCGGTCCCAGCTGGCCGCCGTGCTGCTGCGCCGGCTCGTCGGGGACGCCGTCGTCGTCCGGTCGGCCGGGTCGCTCCCCGCGGCGCGCGTGCACGCGACGGTCGAGCCGCTGCTCGCCGAGCTCCTCGGCCCGGACGCCGAGGAGCCGTTCCCCAAGCCGCTGACCGACGACGCCGTGCGCGCCGCCGACGTCGTGGTGACCATGGGCTGTGGCGACGCCACCCCCGTCCTGGCGGGCAAGCGCTACGAGGACTGGCCCGTCGGCGACCCGGCCCTGGCCTCGCCCGACGGCGTCCGCGCCATCCACGACGACCTCGCCGCGCGCGTCGCCGCGCTGGCCGCCGAGCTCGTGCCCGACGTCCACCCCCTGATCCCACCCGTACCCACGACCCTGGAGACCCCGTGACCACCACCGACGCCCGTCCGTCCGCCCTGTTCGTCTGCGTCCACAACGCCGGCCGCTCGCAGATGGCGGCGGGCTTCCTCACCCACCTGTCCGGCGGACGGGTGGAGGTGCGCTCGGCCGGCTCCATGCCCGCCGAGCAGATCAACCCCACTGCGGTCGAGGCGATGCTCGAGCTCGGCATCGACATCCGCGACCAGAAGCCGAAGGTCCTCACGACCGAGGCGGTGCAGGCGTCCGACGTCGTCATCACCATGGGCTGCGGCGACGTCTGCCCGATCTTCCCCGGCAAGCGCTACGAGGACTGGAAGCTCGACGACCCCGCGGGCCAGGGCATCGAGCCGGTCCGCGTCATCCGCGACGAGATCCACGGGCGCGTGCTGACGCTGCTCGACGAGCTCGGCGTGGAACCGGTCACGACCGTCTGAGCCGCGGTCCCGGCGGCGCTCCCCGGCCCGCAGGGGGTCCGGGCCCGGGAGCCGGTCGGCCGGGGGGGAGTCAGCCGACGATCGGGGCGCCCTCCGGGCGGCGGTACAGCCGCTGCCGCTCGCGCAGGGCCATCGCCGTGCCGAGGGCGACCGGCCCCAGCCGCCCGGCGAACATGAGCGCGACGAGCAGGAGCTGGTGCGCGGGGTGCAGGTCCGCGGTGATGCCCGTGGACAGGCCGACGGTGCCGAACGCGGAGACCACCTCGAACAGGACCTGGTCCTCGGGCAGCTGCGACGTCATCGTGATGACGAGGGTCGGGACGA
>JACIXM010000221.1 GCA_014360395.1 Actinotalea sp. | reverse complement strand
CCAGGGCGGCGGCCCAGCCCTCGCACAGCGCGCGGACGCACTCCAGGGGTGGCGGCGTGCCGACCACGTCGTAGAGCACGGCGACGTCGTCGAGGGTCTCGGCGATGCCCACGCCGGTCGCGCCGCGCAGCTCCCCGAGGCGGCGCGCGGCCGGCGCGGGGGAGGCCTGCGAGGTGACCGCCTCGGTCAGCGCGTCGACCGCCGGGTGGTACCAGTCGCCGGGTCGCAGCCACACGTCCTGGACCGTCCGCGCTCGCCACTGCTCCCGCAGCGCGACCGCTGGTGTCTGGGTCATGTCCGTCCTCACGCCGGATGAGAGCGGGGGGTCCGGGGGTCATGACGCGACTTCGGCCTTCAGGAAGCGGGTGAAACCGCCGATGTGATCGAAGAGGAGCCCCGCGGCCGTGGCACGCTGGGCTTGCAGACCTGGAGGCGCCATGACCGCTGTGGGCAGCGGGTGGGACCTCGCGAGCGACGCCGAGCTGATCACGGCCGTCCGCGCGGGGGACAGCTCGGCCTTCGGCGTGCTCTACGAGCGCCACGTCCCGGCCGCCCGGTCGGTCGCGCGGCAGTACAGCAACTCCCACGCCGACGCCGAGGACGCCGTCGCCGACGCCTTCTCCCGCGTGTTCGCCGCGATCCGCTCCGGCGGTGGCCCGGACGTCGCCTTCCGCGCGTACCTCTTCACGGTCCTGCGCCGCGTCGCCCTGCACCGCGTGGAGACCGGCCGGCGCGCCCAGCCGACCGACGACCTGGAGACCTTCGAGACCGCCGTCGGCCCGCAGGCCTCGACCGAGGAGCCGACCCTGCTCGACTTCGAGCGCGGCGTCGTCTCGGAGGCCTTCCGCACCCTGCCGGAGCGATGGCAGGCGGTGCTCTGGTACACCGAGGTCGAGCAGCTCTCGCCCGCCCAGATCGCGCCGGTGCTCGGCCTGACGGCGAACGGGGTGGCGGCCCTGGCCTACCGCGCCCGGGAGGGCCTGCGTCAGGCCTACCTGCAGCAGCACCTCGCCGCCCCCGTCGACGACGCCTGCCGCATCGTCAACGCCAAGCTCGGCTCCTTCGTGCGCGGTGGGCTCGCCAAGCGCGAGACGGCGCTGGTGGAGTCCCACCTCGACGAGTGCCTCACCTGCCGCGCGCTCGTGCTGGAGCTCGGTGACGTCAACCACGGCATGCGCGTGGTCATCGCGCCGCTGGTGCTCGGCGCGGTCGCGTGGACGGCGCTCGAGGGCATCGGCTTCGGCGGCGCGGTCGCCGAGGGAGCGGCCGCCGCGGCCGGTGCCGCCGGCGCGGGGACCGGCACGGGCACAGCGGGCACGGGCGGCACAGCGGGCACGGGCACAGCGGGAACGGGCAGCGCGGCGGGCACGGGTGGCACGGTGGGCGCCGGCGCGTCGGTCGGGGCGGGCTCGGGCGCCGGTGCGCTGGTCGGTGCGGGTGCCGGCGCGTCCGGGGTGGGTGTCGCCGCCGGTGCCGCGGCGCTCGGC
>JACIXM010000220.1 GCA_014360395.1 Actinotalea sp. | reverse complement strand
GGTCGCGCGGGCCGCTGCTCGCGCGCCTCTACCTCGGCGCGTACTACGCGTCGATGCACGGCGCGCTCGCCCACCCGCCGCTGTGGGGCTCGAACATGGCGCTGCGACGCGCGGTCTGGGTCGCCGTCCGGGACCGCGTCCACCGTTGGGACCCCGAGGTCCACGACGACGCCGACCTCGCCTTCGCTCTCGGGCCCGCCGCGCGCATCCGGCGCGACCGCACCCTGCGCGTCGGCGTGTCCGGCCGCTCGCTGCAGGGGGCGCGGCAGCTGCGACGCCGGTTCGCCCGCGGGTTCCGGACCGTCGCGGCGCACCGGTCGACGAGCCCCACGTGGCGCCGGTGGGAGCACCGACTGCGTCACCCCGACGGCGGACCGCGCCTCCTGCCGCCCGGCCCGGGGGTCTGAGGGCGGCCTGCCGACCGGCGTCGCGAGGCGCCCGCCTGAGAGCCGGCCCACGCCTCCGGCCCGAGCACGTGCGGCCGGACGACGCCCGACCTAGCGTGATCGGATGCGAACCGTCATCGCCGGTGGCCACGGCCAGATCGCCCTCCGCCTGACCCGACTCCTCGCCGAGCGCGGGGACGAGGCCGTCGGGCTCGTCCGGAACCCCGCCCACACGGCCGACGTCGAGGCGGCCGGGGGACGCGCCGTCGTCCTGGACCTCGAGCACAGCAGCGCGGGCGAGCTCGCCCCGGTGCTCGACGGCGCGGACGCGGTGGTGTTCGCCGCCGGCGCCGGGCCCGGCTCGGGCGCCGCGCGCAAGGACACCGTCGACCGCGGTGCCGCCGCGCTCCTGGCCGACGCCGCCGAGCGGGCCGGCGTCGCCCGCTACGTCCTCATCTCCTCGGTGGGGGCCGACCGTGCCGACGAGGTCCAGGACGCGGCGATGGGTCCCTACCTGCGCGCCAAGGCGGCGAGCGAGGCCGACCTGCGCGGGCGGTCCCTGGACTGGACGGTGCTGCGGCCCGGCCGCCTCACCGACGACCCCGGGACCGGCCGCGTGCGGCTCGAGCCGTCCCTCGGCGAGGCCGCGACCGACGGCGCCGTGACGCGCGACGACGTCGCCCGCACCGTCGTCGGGCTGCTGGACGAGGCGGCCGTGGTCGGGCTGACGCTCGAGCTGGTCAACGGCGACGACCTCGTCGACGCGGCGGTGCAGGCCGCCGGGCGCGGTGAGCCGGGCGACGGCTCGGTCGAGGCGCTCGAGGAGGAGGCCGGCCGGGGCTGACGCCTCGGTCCGCACCCCGCGCGCCGAGGGCGGGCGAACCGTGCGTCAGACCATCCGGATCGTCGTCGCCACGCGGGTCGACGGGTCCGCGCCCCGCACGCCCACGAGGATCTCGCGACCGGCGGCCGCGCCCATGGCCCGGACGCCGACATCGACGCGGACGGACTCCTGCGGGGCCACGCGGCCGACCTCGCAGGTGACCATCAGGTTCGAGCCCTGCGCCTGGGCGCACCCCGGTGTGGGGACGAGGAAGGCCGCGTTCGGCAGGACCACCTCGAGGGCGACCTCCTCCACCTCGCCTCCCTCGTTGCGCACGGTGACCGGCACCTCCCCCGGGACCCCCGGGGTGAGCGTGGTCGTCGGGGCGACGCTCACCACGAGCCGCGGCCCGACCACGCGCACGGCCGTCGTCGACTCCTGGCCCGCGACGGTGACCCTGACGGTGACGGACCGGTCCGAGCCGGGCGGGGCGGACGACGCCGTGAGGTCGACGGTCAGGTCCACGGTCCCGCCGGGCGCCACGGTGACGTCCTGGCACAGGCCCGCGTCGCAGGCGCCCCAGCCGGCGCCGGAGGCCACGAGCGGCTCGGGGGCGCCGACGACGACCGGCACAGCACGCGCGGTCGTCGCGCCGTCGTTCGTCACGCGGACGTGGAGGGACCGCACGGTCCCGGTCGTCACCGGCGAGCCGGGCGCCACCACCTGGGTGCGCAGTGCGGCCGGGGCCGACTCGACCCGCACCGGGACGGTGCCGACGTCGTCCCCGCCGGCGACCCGCACCTCGACGACGGCGTCGGACGCGACGTCCACGAGACCGGTGCCCTCGGCGAGGTCGGTCGGCCGGGCGACGACGTCGAGCAGCACGGGCCGGTCCTCGCCGGGCCGGAGGCCGGCCGAGTAGCACCGGAGCTCCGCGGGGCCCTGCGTGAGGCACTCCCAACCGTCGCCGGGGGCGCCGCGCACGACCGCGCCGTCAGGCAGCCCGGTCGCGGTCACGACGGCCTGCGGAGCGGCGGCGGTCGTGCCGCCGTCGTTGCGGACCGGGACCTCGAGCCGCACGGAGGTCTCCTCGCCGAGGGCGCCCACGAGCCGGGCCGGCGCGCCGTCGGTGACGCGGACGTCCGCCGGGCGGGACCGGACGACGCCGACCAGGGCGATCCCCTGGGGGCGCTCGGTGCGACCGGGCGCCCAGGTGCGGACGGTCACGGGCAGGGGGGCCTCGCCGTCGAGCCCGGCCGGGTCGACCACGAGCCCGGCGACGAGGGTCGA
>JACIXM010000022.1 GCA_014360395.1 Actinotalea sp. | reverse complement strand
CCGCTCGGGGCGGCGCCGCCCGCCCGTTCGGACGGCCACATGAACGTGGACCGGTCTGCGGTGGGGAAGCGTTCCCGCCCCTCGGCGGAGAGCCAGAACTCCAGCAGGGCGACGACCCAGTCGAACTCGGGGGTCGTCAGGACCGTGCGGCGTCGCGGGCCGGAGCCTTTGGTGCCCTTGGCCCAGCGGACCTGGACCGCGCCGAACCGTCCGTAGTTCGGCACGTACGGGTTGGGGCCGAAGTCGACGGACTCCAGCATCGCGAGCTCGCGGCGCCGCAGCCCGTAGGCGTAGGCCACCTTGAACGCGATCGAGTCCCGCAGGGCCGGCAACCAGCGCTTCGAGCCCTTGGCGAACTCCGTGTCGACCAGGTCATCGGCGGTGTCGAATAGCGTTTGGAGCTCGTGCCGGGTGAAGCTGCGCCGCCGCGGAGGGACGGCGTCGTCAGTCGTGTGGCGCGGCGAGTTCCACTCGAACAACACCTGCGACGGCACATTGCCGAACGCGCGTTCGCACAGGCGTGCCCATCCGTACCGGGAGTCGGTCAGGTAGGTGCAGAAGGCGCGGATAGCGCCGGAGTTGGCGCGCAACGTGGACAGGGCGAGCGCCTTCCCGCCGCTGCGTCGGTCGGCGAGGAACTCGTCGACATGGTGCGCCGACCAGGTCCACGGGTACTCGTTCGAGTGCTCCTGGAACCGCTCGACAAGCCGGCAGGATGACTGGATGAACGCCGTCGTCAGGCCGCGTGCGAGCAGCTGTGCGCGCCAGCCGTCGAGCATCGCCTCGAACACTCGGTCTTCGGCACGCAGCAGGCCAACATCCTGGTCCACCAGAAAGGCGGGAACCCGCCCGGGAAGCAGCTCCATATGCCGAACCGTACGCGAGAACCTCTCATTAAACGAGAGATACGTATGCTGACCTGCGCCGACGATGCGCGACCGGACCGCCCAAGTACACCGGTAGCCGGCTGTCGGCAGCCTCCTGACCTGGGACGAGGCCTTCCAGGTGGTCAGGGACGAGTTCTCTCATCTGTTTGAACTCGGCCTACTTGGCCGCCGATAAGTGACATTATGTCATACCAGCCGCGGGGGGTGGCCGCCGGGCCTCCCCGCGTCTGCCAGGCTTGTCCCATGACCGATCGCGACCGCACCGATGACCCCACCCCTGC
>JACIXM010000219.1 GCA_014360395.1 Actinotalea sp. | reverse complement strand
CGGCAGCGTCATGGTGCCGCTGACGGCGCTCGTCATCCCGACGTTCGTGCTGCTTGCCGAGTTCGAGCTGGTCAACACCCGGTGGGCGGTCATCCTGCCGTCCCTGCTCAGCCCCCTCGGGGTCTATCTCATCCGGGTCTACGCCCAGGACGTCGTCCCCGACGAGATGCTCGACGCGGGCCGCGTGGACGGGGCCGGTGAGCTCCGGCTCTTCTTCCAGGTGGCGCTGCCGCTCCTGCGGCCCGCCATCGTCACGGTGCTGCTGCTGACCGTCGTGGCCACGTGGAACAACTACTTCCTCGCCCTGACGATGGTGCGCAGCCCGAACCTGCTGCCCATCACCGTCGGGCTCGCGAACTGGCAGGCGCTGTCCAGCGGCGGGGCCGGTGGCGAGACGCTGTGGAACCTCGTCGTCACCGGCGCGTTCCTCTCGGTGCTGCCGCTGGTCGGCGCGTTCCTCGCCCTGCAGCGGTACTGGCAGGGCGGGCTCGCCCTGGGTGCCATCAAGTAGCCCCGCCCGTCCCTTCCGCCGTCCGTCGTCACCCTGCTCGACCCTGCCCTCCCGGAGACACCCATGCTCAACGCGTCCCTGTCCCTCAGCCCGGCGTTCGTCGTCTCGCCGGTGCGTCCCCGCACCTTCGGCTCGTTCGTCGAGCACCTCGGCCGGTGCGTCTACACGGGCCTGCACGACCCCGGCCACCCCACCGCGGACGAGGACGGCTTCCGCCAGGACGTCATCGAGGCGGTCCGTGAGCTCGGCGTGACGACGGTGCGCTACCCGGGCGGGAACTTCGTCTCCGGGTACCGCTGGGAGGACGGGATCGGTCCCGTCGAGCAGCGCCCGGCCCGCCTCGACCTCGCCTGGCACTCCACCGAGCCCAACACGGTCGGCGTCGACGAGTTCGTGCGCTGGTGCCGCAAGGCCGACGTCGAGCCGATGATGGCCGTCAACCTCGGCACCCGCGGGGTGCAGGAGAGCCTCGACATCCTGGAGTACTGCAACGTGCCCTCCGGCACGGCGTGGTCGGACCTGCGCCGCGAGCACGGCAGCGAGCAGCCGCACGGCATCCGGATGTGGTGCCTGGGCAACGAGATGGACGGTCCGTGGCAGATCGGCCACAAGACCGCCGAGGAGTACGGCCGCCTCGCCGCCGAGACCGCCCGCGCGATGCGGATGATCGACCCCGACCTCGAGCTCGTGGCCTGCGGCAGCTCGGGCTCCGCGATGCCGACGTTCGGGGAGTGGGAGCGGGTCGTCCTGACCGAGTCCTACGAGCACGTGGACTACATCTCGGCCCACGCCTACTACCACGAGGAGGACGGCGACCTGGCCTCCTTCCTCGCCTCCGCGATGAACATGGACGCGTTCATCGACGACGTCGTCGCGACCGCCGACGCCGTCCGCGCGGCCCGCAAGCTGACCAAGCGCATCCACATCTCCTTCGACGAGTGGAACGTCTGGTACATCGGCGCGGCGCCCTCGGAGGCGCCGAAGGACAGCTGGCCCGTCGCCCCCGCGCTGCTGGAGGACCACTACAACGTCGCGGACGCCGTCGTCGTGGGCAACCTCCTCATCTCGCTGCTGCGGCACAGCGACCGTGTGCACGCCGCGAGCCTCGCCCAGCTCGTCAACGTCATCGCGCCGATCATGACCGAGCCCGGCGGCCGGCTGTGGCGGCAGACGACGTTCCACCCCTTCGCCCTCACGGCACGGCACGCCGTCGGGGAGGTGCTGGAGGTGAAGCTGTCGACGCCGAGCCACGAGACCGCGAAGTTCGGCGACACCCCGCTGCTGGACGCCGTCGCGACGCACGACCCCGACTCCGGTGACGTCGCCGTGTTCGTCGTCAACCGGTCGCTCACCGACGACGCGACGCTCGACGTGGACCTGCGCGCGTTCGGGGACCTCCGCGTCGCCGAGGCCCTGACGCTGGCGAACCCGGACCCGTACGCCCGCGCCACGGTCGACGACGACACCGCGCTCGCCCCGACCGCGAACGCGACGGCGACCGTCGACGGCGGTGCCGCGAGCGTCGTCCTGCCGCCGGTGTCCTGGACGATGGTTCGGCTCACCCCCGCCTGAGCGGGCCAGGGCGGGACCGGTCGTCGCCGCCGCACCCGGCGGCGGCGACCGGATCGCGTCTCAGCCCGCCCAGCGCCGCTGCAGCGTGCGCAGCGCGAGGCGCCCGACCCACAGCAGCCCCGCGACGCTCGCGGTCTGCACGCCCCGCCGGGCGGCCGTGCGGCGCCGGCCGCGGAACTCGTGGATCGGCCAGCCGTGCTCGGCGGCGTGGCGGCGCAGCCGCACGTCGGGGTTGATCGCGAACGGGTGCCCCACGGTCGAGAGGATCGGCAGGTCGTTGGTGGAGTCGCCGTAGGCGTAGCAGTCGGCGAGGTCCAGGCCCTCGGTGCGTGCCAGCTCCTCGACGGCGCGGGCCTTCGCGGCGCCGTGCATGAGGTCCCCGATGAGCCGTCCGGTGTAGATGCCGTCCTTGTGCTCGGCGACGGTGCCGAGGGCACCGGTCACCCCGAGCCGGCTGCCGATGAGGCGGCCGATCTCGATGGGGCTGGCGGAGATGATCCAGACCTGGTGCCCGCGGGAGAGGTGGTCGGACAGCAGCGCCTGCGTGCCGGGGAAGATGCGCAGCGAGAGGACCTCGTCCCAGACCTCCTCGCCGATCGCGGTGATGTCCGCGACCGACCGGCCCGCGACGACGCTGAGGGCACGGGAGCGGATGTCGGCGATGTCCTTGAGGTTCTCCCCGAACGCGAGGTAGCGCAGGTGCTGGCGCGCGACCTGCGCGATGTCCCGCACCGAGACGAAGCCCCGGCGGCGCAGGCCCACGGCCAGGTGGAAGGCGCTGGCCCCGCGGATGATCGTGTTGTCCAGGTCGAAGAAGGCTGCCACCGGGGGAGCCGGGTCGGGCAGTCCCTCCTCCTCCACGGCCGCACGGGCCGCGGCGCGTCCGTGCTCCTCGACGTCCTGCTCGATCTCGTCGGGGCCGTACGGGTGCCGGTCGGGCTCGTCGGAGGGCTGCACCACCCGGCCACTGTAGCCATCCCGTGCGGCCGGGCGGCCGGGCCGGGCCCGGCCCGACGTCTCAGGTCGGGGCCGCCGCGGCGCCGTAGGGTGGTCGCCGTGACCAGCCCCGCGGACGACGACGCCCCCGCCGGCGCCCGGGTCGTGCTCTACGGCCGGGCCGGCTGCCACCTGTGCGACGACGCGCGTGCGGTCCTGGCCGACGTCGTCCCGGCGGACGTCGGGTGGGCCGAGGTCGACGTCGACACCGACCCGGACCTGCAGGCCCGGTACGGCGAGTA
>JACIXM010000218.1 GCA_014360395.1 Actinotalea sp. | reverse complement strand
CGTCCTGGGGCTCGGCCTGGCGATCTGACGGCGGCCCGGGCGAGGCCCGGCCGCCATCAGATCAGGTGCTCAGCCCCGCCCGTCGTCGTCCTTGCCGGCCCCGGCGTCCCGGCCGCTGCCCCGGGTCGGGCCGTCCGCGTCGCCGTCGGCGCTCGGCGGCTGCGCCGGACCGTCCGACGGCGGCGGAGGGGCCGCGTCGCCCTCCGCCGCGCCGGCGCCACCACCCTGCTCACGACGACGCCGCTCGCGCTCCAGCCGCCACAGGAAGTCCGGGTCGTCGTCGGGCGCGACGGGGCCCTGACGGCGCGGCGGCCGACCGGGCCGGATCGGACGGGACGGCCGGGCGGGGCCGCCGGCGCCCCGCATCTGGCTCCGCAGGTACAGGCTCGTGAAGATCCACGACACGGGCCCGAGGACGGGCAGGAGCACGATGATGGCGACCCACAGCGCCGGGTGCAGACCCGCCCGTTCCTCGCGACGGCTCCGCCAGAGGTCGATCAGCGCATAGATCGCCAGTGCGACGGGTACCACGTAGATGAGGACTCGGCCCATGCCCCCAGGGTAAGCCGGGCGAGCCGTAGGCTTGCTGAGTGCCCGTGGTGACCTACTCCCTGCTCCGCCTGGCGCTGTTCGGCGCCGCCCTCGGTCTGCTCCTCCTCGTGGGGGCGCGCGGCTGGCTCGTGCCGCTCGTCGCGGCCGTGATCGCCTTCGGCCTGTCCTACGTGCTGTTCGCGCGCCAGCGTGACGCCGCGGGGGCGTGGATGGCCGGACGCGCCGCGGAACGGCAGCGCACCTCGCGACTCGCCCGCGCCGTCCAGGAGGACGAGGCGGAGGAGGACGCCATCGCCGAGCGCCTGCGCCGCCAGCAGGGCCGCTCCGCCGACGACGGCGCCACGCCGACCCCCTGAGCGCCGGCGCGCCCGCGGGCGTCCGGGCGGCGCGGCGGTCCGGACGCGGCAGGCCCGTCAGACGCCGGCGTAGGAGTGCAGGCCCTGGAAGACCAGGTTCACGACCGTGAAGTTGAAGATCACGGTGACGTAGCCGACGAGCACGAACCACGCCGCCCGCCGCCCGGACCAGCCGCGGGTCGTGCGCGCGTGCAGGTACGCGGCGTAGACGACCCAGACGACGAAGCTCCAGACCTCCTTGGGGTCCCACCCCCAGTAGCGGCCCCACGCCGCCTCGGCCCAGATGGCGCCGGCGATGATCGTGAACGTCCACAGCACGAACGCCACCGCGTTGATCCGGAAGGACAACGCCTCCAGGTCGCGCAGGGGCGGCAGGACGTCGAGCCACCGCCAGCCCGGCCGGCCGAGCCCGCGAGCAGCAGTGCCCTCGGCGGTCGCGCCCTCAGCGGTCGCGCCGTCGGTGGCCGTGCCCGCACCGGCCGGGACCGCGACGCCGGCGGCGGGCGCCGCCTGCAGCCGCGCCTCGCGGGAGTCCTTGAGCAGCTGCAGGCCGCTCGCGGCGAAGGCGACCGTGAACAGCCCGGTCGCGATGATCGCGATCGAGACGTGGATGACCAGCCACGGGCTCTGCAGGGCGGGCTCCACGCCGGCGGCAGGCGTGTAGAAGCCGACGAGCGAGACGCCCAGCGCGATGGTGGTCAGGCCCATGACGAAGGAGCCGAGGAACCGCAGGTCCCGGGTGCGGCACAGGGCGAGGAAGGTCGCGACGGTGACGAGCGTGCCGACCAGGGTGAACTCGTACATGTTCGCCCACGGCACGCGCCCGGCCGCGAGGCCGCGCGTCACGGCCCCGACGACGTGCAGGAGCAGGCCGACCACGGTGACCGCCATGCCGATCGAGGCGGCACGGCGGGCGCGGGTGACGTCCGGCACGGGTGCGGTCGCGACCCCGGCCCGGGCGCCGGCACCACCACCGGCGGCTGCGCCGGCACCGACGAGCGCACCCTCGCGGCGCGTGGTCACGGACCGGTCCGCCAGGGCGGCCAGGTCGAAGGAGAACGCCAGGAGCGCCACGGCGTACGCCGCCGTCGCGCCCCAGACGATGATGTGGCTGAGCTCACCGAGAGTCACAGGTCATGCCTTCCGCCGGCCCCGGCCCGCGCCGGGGCGCCGTCGTCCGCGTCGTGTCCCGCGCCGCCGTCGGCCTCGCGGCCCACGACCCCGCAGCGCTCCCCCACCGCCCCCAGGAGACGGTCGAGCTCGCCCTGGAGCCCGACGTCGTCGCTGCGCGCGAGCGCTGCAGCGCGCACCACTGTACGTCCCTCGCCCGGCGTGATCCTGAGCCACAGGCGTCGCCGGGGGGCGAACAGCGACACCGACAGGCCCGCGAGCGCGAGCAGGGACGAGGCGAGGATCCAGCCGAGGGCCGGGTCGTGCCGCAGGTCGAGCGCGACGAAGCGCGGCAGGGCCTCCCACGTGAGCGAGCCGAGGCCCTCGGGCAGGTCGACCGTCTGCCCCGGACGCACGAACAGGGTCACGGGCAGGTCGTCGTCGGCCAGGAGGTTGGTCATCTCCGCGTCGTCCAGCTCGTAGACGTTCTGCGGGATGCCGGAGTCCAGCCCCAGGTCCCCGGTCCACACCGTGAGGACCAGCAGCGGGTCGAACGGCTGGGGGAAGAGGGACCGGACGCCGTTCTCGGTGACCTCGGCCGTCGGCAGGAGGTAGCCCACGAGGCCGATCTGCTCGCCGGTGGAGACGTCGGGCACCTTGACCACGCCGCGGGAGGTGTAGACCCCGTCCTCGGGCAGGAACGGCACGGCGCCGCTGAACGCCACCTCACCGGCGGCGTCCAGGACCGTCAGCTGCGGGGCGTACCCGTTGCCCTGCAGGTAGACCTTCGCCTCCCCCACGCTGAGGGGGGAGTTGACGCGGATGTCGGCCTGCTCCGGCTCGCCGCCCGGCTCGGTGATCGTGACCTCGGCGAGGAAGTCCTCGGCGCGCCCGTCCCGGGCGAACTGCGCGGTGAACCGGTCCAGGGTCATGGTGAACGGCACGAGCGAGCGCGGGTCGAACGCGGTGCCGGCCTCGAACGTGTCGTAGTCGGTGACGGAGTTGGCGAACCCGCGCCCCTCGATGACGAGCGCCTGGCCGCGGTAGTGCAGCAGCTGCCCGGTCGCGACCGACACGAGGATGCCGACGAGCGCCAGGTGGAACAGCAGGTTGCCGGTCTCGCGCACGTACCCGCGCTCGGCGGAGACGGTGCGGGTGCCGCCGGGCTCGGCGTCGTCGTCGACCCGGAAGCGCGGGAGGAACCGGACCGGCCCGCGCAGGGCGTCCCGCGCCGCCGCGACGACGTCCTCGGCGGCGGCGTCGACGACGATCTCGTCGCGCACGGAGAACCGGTCGAAGCGCCGCGGGGTGCGCGGCGGGCGGGCGCGCAGTGCGCGCAGGTGCACCCGCGTGCGCGGCAGGATGCAGCCGACGAGCGAGACGAACAGCAGCAGGTACACGGCCGAGAACCACACCGACGCGTACACGTCGAAGAAGCCCAGGCGGTCCAGCCACGGCCCGAGCGTGGGGTTGTCGGCGATGTACCGCGCGACGGCGGGGCGGTCCACGGGCTTCTGCGGCAGCACCGAGCCCGGCACGGACACGATCGCCAGCAGCATGAGCAGCATGAGCGCGACCCGCATGCTCGTCAGCTGCCGCCAGGTCCAGCGCAGCGTGCCGACCAGGCCCAGGGTGGGCAGGGTGGCGGCCGACGGCAGCTCCGGCTCGGGGGTGCTGAGGTGGTCCTCGGGGCGGTGGTCGAGCCGCTCGGCGTCGTCGCGGGCGGTCGCGGGCGCGGCGTCGCGCGCGCCGGCGCCCGGGCCGGCGGGGCTCGCGGGGTCGGGTCCGGTCATCACACCACCGTCTCGAAGCCGCCGATGAGGCCCTGCAGGGAGTTCGTCCACGCCGTCCACAGGCCGCTGACCAGGGCCAGCCCCACGAGCACGAGCACCGCGCCGCCGATCTGCTGGATGAGCCGGCGCCGTTCGCGCAGCACCCGCAGGACCTTCGTGGACCGGTCCATCGCGAGCGCGATGAGTCCGAAGGGCAGGCCGAGGCCGAGGCAGTAGGCGACGGACAGGATCGCGCCACGCCCGGCCGAGGCCTCGTCGAGCGCGAGGGTGTAGACGGCGACGAGGGTCGGGCCGATGCACGGGGCCCAGCCCAGCCCGAACACGACGCCGAGCAGCGGGGCGCCCCACAGCCCGGCCGACGGCGCCAGGTGCAGTCGCCGCTCCCGCTGCGCGAAGGGCACCCAGCCGAGGAAGACCAGCCCCATGAGGACGACGACGACGCCCAGCACGCGCGTGATCGGGTCGCTCCACTGGTTCACCAGCGCGCCGAGGGAGCCTGCGAGCACGCCGAACAGCACGAAGACCGCCGTGAACCCGGCGACGAACAGCCCGACGCCGGCCACGACGCGTCCGCGCCGGACACGGGTGAGCGTCGCGGTCCCCGCCCCGCCGCCGCGGCCCGTCTGGGCGCCCGCCATCCCCGAGACGTAGCCGAGGTACCCGGGCACGAGCGGCAGGACGCACGGGGACGCGAAGGAGACGAGCCCGGCGATGACCGCGAACGGCACCGCGAGCAGCATCGACCCGCTGAGCACGGTGGTCTGGAAGACGTCACCGACGCTCGCGGCGACGACGCCGGCCGTCGTCATGCGCCCTCGGCGAGCGCGTCGTCGATGAGCGTGCGCAGCGTGCTCGGGTCGGCCAGGCCCAGGATGCGCGCGGCGACGTGGCCCTCGCGGTCGATCACGACCGTCGTCGGCACCGCCTGCACGGGGACGACGCCCTGCAGCGCCGCGAGCGCCGTCCCGGTGGCGTCGTGGACCGACGGGTAGGGCATGTCGAAGGTGCGCTCGAAGGCCAGGGCGTTGCCGGCGTCGTCGCGGGAGTTGATCCCGAGGAGGTGGACGCCGTCGTCGGCGTAGTCCCGCGCGATGGCGGCGAGGTCCGGCGCCTCGGCGCGGCAGGGCGGGCACGCCGCGTACCAGGTGTTGAGGACGACGACGTCGCCGCGCCACTGCGCGAGGTCGACCTCCTCGCCGTCGTAGGTGCTCCCCGTCAGCTCGAGGGGGCCGGTGCGGTCGCCGACCGGCCAGGTCGTCACCGAGCCGTCGCCGGTGACGTAGCCGGCCTGCGTGCCGCTCTCGGTCCAGCCGCCGGTGACGGCGGGCGCGCAGCCGGTCAGCGCCACGGCGGCGAGCCCGACGAGGCCGGCGAGCCGGGCCAGGCGGCGGGGCGCGGGGGACGGCCGCACGCTCATGCGCCGGGCACCGTGGGCGCGTCGGGCAGGAGGTCGGCGCACGGCTCGGAGTACGTCACGCCCGCGAACCGGTCGTCCTCCCAGTGCAGGGACGTGAGCGAGGCGACCGTGCACTCGCGCTTGCGGGGGTCGTGCCACAGCCGCTTGCCCTCCAGGGCCTGGCGGGTCACCCAGATGGGCAGCTGGTGGCTGACGACGACGGCCTCGTGCCCGCGGGCGGCGTCGCGCGCGGCGGCGATCCCGTCGAGCATGCGCGCGACCTGCTGCCGGTAGGGCTCGCCCCAGGAGGGGCGGAACGGGTTCCACAGCCAGCGCCAGTGGGTCGGGCGGCGCAGCGAGCCGTCACCGACGCCGAAGGTCAGCCCCTCGAAGTGGTTCTCCGCCTCCAGGAGGCGCTCGTCGGTGGCGACCTCGAGCTCGAAGGCGGCGGCGATCGGGGCGGCGGTCTCCTGCGCGCGCTGCAGGGGGGAGGCGACGACGTGGACGACGTCGCGGCGCGGGGCGCCGTGGGGACCGCTGCCGGTCAGGTGCTCGGCGACGCGGCGGGCCATCGCCTGCCCGCGCTCGGAGAGGCGGTAGCCGTCGAGCCGGCCGTAGAGCACGCCGTCGGGGTTGTGCACCTCGCCGTGGCGCAGGAGGTGGACGGTGGTCGTGGGCATGATCCCAGTCTCGCTCATCCGCCGGGTGCGGACGGACGGGTGTGAGGGAGGTCTCAGTCCGCCTGCGGGCCCGCCGCGATCTTCTCCATCACGTGGCCGAGGACCCGGAACTCCTCGTCGGTGAGCAGGTCGACGAGGTGGGTGCGGACCGCCTCGACGTGGCCGGGCGCGGTGCGGTCCAGCAGGTCGAACCCGATGGGGGTCAGGACGCAGTTGATGCCGCGGCCGTCGTCCTCGCAGGCCTGGCGCTCGACGAGGCCGCGCCGCTCCATCCGCGAGACGGTGTGCGTCAGCCGGCTGCGCGAGTGCATGACCGACGCGGCGAGCTCGGACATCCGGACGGTGCGCTGCGGCGCCTCGGAGAGCCGGACGAGGATCTCGTACTCGCTCAGCGAGATCTCGGCGTCGGTCTCCAGCTGCCGGTTCAGCGCCTCCTGGAGGGCGGCCGTGCCCAGCAGGTAGGCGCGCCACCAGCGCTGCTGCTCCTGCGTGAGCCAGCGCGTCGCCATGCCGTCACCTCCCTCTCCCCCGGAACGGTACCGGGGGCTTGCACCGTTGCCCACAGTGTAGTAGAACTCTCAACTAGTTAGTTGCACTTTCAACTTGGAGCCCGCCGCCGGTGGTGCTCCGCCCGGACCACCCGAGAGGACCACACACCATGAGCGAGACCACCGCCACCACGCTGCCCGCCGGCCTGACCACGGGCACCTGGGTCGTCGACGCGTCCCACTCCGAGGCGGCCTTCACCGTCCGCCACGCGGGCATCGCGAAGGTCCGCGGGACCGTCGCCATCACCGAGGGCGTCATCACCGTCGGCGAGGACCTCGCCGTCTCCGAGGTGCGCGCCACCCTCGACCCGGCCACGATCGACACCCGCGACGCGGGCCGCGACGGCCACCTCAAGAGCGCCGACTTCTTCGAGGTCGAGGCCTTCCCGACCTGGACCTTCGTCTCCACCGGCGTCCGCGCCGACGGCGACGACTACGTCGTGACCGGCGACCTCACCCTCCACGGCGTGACCCGGACGGTCGAGCTCACCACCGAGTTCAACGGCACCGCGACCGACCCGTTCGGCAACGCCCGCGCCGGCTTCTCCGCCTCGACCGAGATCTCCCGCAAGGAGTTCGGCCTGACCTGGAACGCGGCCCTGGAGACCGGCGGCGTCCTGGTCGGCGACAAGGTCAAGATCGCCCTCGAGATCTCCGCGATCCGCCAGGGCTGAGCACCCCGGGCCCCGCGGCGCCGTCCTCGCGCCGCGGCCCGTCGGTCGCCCCCCGACCGACCCCGACGCCGCCGGACCGTCCCCCCTGGT
>JACIXM010000217.1 GCA_014360395.1 Actinotalea sp. | reverse complement strand
GGTTCGCGAAGGCGTGGCGCTCGACCGGTGCGCGGGTCAGAAAGGGGGATCGCCGTCGGTCGCCACCTCCCGAGCTCCGGAGCCCTCGCGGTCGGCCCGTGCTCGCGACCGGCGCCGTTCGCCGGGGGACTCCGGGTCGTTCGGTGGTG
This sequence comes from Actinotalea sp., assembly GCA_014360395.1. GTDB lineage: Bacteria > Actinomycetota > Actinomycetes > Actinomycetales > Cellulomonadaceae > Actinotalea. Next base: position 13,932 of record JACIXM010000217.1, on the reverse strand, counting down.
GGCGGATGGCGCCTGGGTCGTCCGGTGCTCGGTGGTCCGCGGGGCCCGGGTCGCTCGCCGGTCCGTGGTGCGTGGGGTCCGGGCTCGTCGAGTCGAGACCCGGTGGGCCGGGCTCGAAGGGCGCCGGCACCGGGTCGCGCGTGTAGACCTGACCCGTCCGCGAGCGCCATGTCGTGACACCGGTCTCGGGGTCGCGCTGCGGCGTCCACCGGCCATGGGTCTTCATGACGTGGTGGTGCCGGCACAACGGTTGCAGGCCGTCCGTGCGGGTCTGGTCCTGTGCGGGTCGGCTACGGTCGAACGGCGTGATGTGGTCGATGTCGCACCACGACGCCGCGACGCCGCAGCCGGGAAAGGTGCATGTCGGCGCACGGTCGACGACGGCCGCCAGGACGCGCGGCGAGGGGCGGTAGCCCTTCGACGACCGCTCGAGGACCTCGCCCGTCCGCGGGTGGACCAGCGTGAAGGTCCAGGCGCCCTGGGCGGCGATCTCGCGCGCCATCTCCGCGCCGATCGGCCCGTAGCCCGCGAGCACCGCCGGGTCGTCGCGGAACCCCAGCAGGGTGGAGAGATTGAGCGTCACGGTGAGATGCGGCCGTCGCCGCTTCGTGACGGGAAGGTCGACCCCGTCCGGTCCCACCCCTCGGTCGAGCACCCGGCTGAGCACGTCGACCAGGGCGTCGGCGCGTCGCGCGTCGATCCCGCGCTCGTCGTCCCGGCCGGCACTCGCCGCGACGGCGTCCACCGCCGTCATCACCCGCATCGCGTCCGGCGCCGGGAGGTAGGCGTGGACGTAGGCCATGCAGTCCTCGGCGGGCTCCATCCAGACGGACCGCGTCCGGCGCGCTGCCTCGTGGCGGCGGTCCGCGGCCGTCGGGTCGAGCTCGAGCTCCACGCGGCGGGCGGTCGCGCGGATCTGCGGCGCCGTCAGTCGCGAACCGTGGGCGAGCACGGCGCGGTGGACGACGGTGGCCTGCCCTCGGGGCAGGTGCGCGGTGGACCGGCACAGCGTGTCCGCCTTGCGTGTGGTGAGCGTGCCGTCGGCGAGGGCGTCGTGGACCTCGGGGGCGCGCATCAACGCCGCGGCCCGCTCGACCACGTTCCGACCGGCGCGAGGCGTCACACCCGTCGCGGCCGCGATCTCGTCGGCGACGAACCCTTCCTCCCGGGGTCCGTTCGCCCGACGCAGCATCTCTGCCACCACCTCGGACTGGGCCGCCGACGCCCACGACAGCACCCGTTCCCAGGCGGCGGTCATCTCCACCAGCCCGGGGTCGTCGACATCTGCGGCCACGAGCCCGGCGAGGTCGCGAGCCAGATCCGGGGACGGGCGCGCTTTCTCGAGGCGCGCGGCGACCGGGTGCCGCAGCTCCCACTCCAGAGGCGGACGAGCGGTGAGCAACCGCTCCTCGCGCTGCTGCGCGACCTCGGCCGCGCGCGCCGCGACCTCCGCGACCGTCGGGACGGCCTTCAACGGGACCGCTGGGTGCTCGTCGCCGCAGGAGCAGGCGCAGGTCGGGACGCCGCTGGCGCTGCCCGCGCCCGCCCGCCCCGCGCCACCCCTGATATCGAACATGTGTTCGAGCCTACCTCAGCGGTCTGACACGGCTCCTCGAGCGGCTCCGACAGGCCTCGGCAGGCGTGGCTCGCTCACGGGACCCGCGCCGTCGGGAAGCGGCCCGGTGCACGTCCGGGGGCTGTGCACACATTCCCTCCACCGGCATGAGAAGGGTCACCGCGCCCCCGGCTGTGCCTCCGGCGCGGGCCGCGTACAGTGGACGAGGCGTCGGGCCGCGGTAGCCCCGGGCTCCACACAATGCCGCTACGAGCGGCCTTCGCGCCGACAGGCGCTCCCGGTCCGGCGCCCCAATTCCCCGATCGCGTGATGAGGCGCGCGTCGGGTCCTTCCCGTCGGTGGAGCACGGTCAGCCCTCCGCTCGTCGGGGGACGGACGGCCGGGCGCAGCGCAAGAAATGCCTCGGACCCGTGCCCGGTGAGCCTCTACGGTGCCCGGCATGGCGAACCACCTGCTGGTCTCCACCTCCGTCCCACCCGCGGCGCTGCGCCCGCCCGCCGGCGTCGCCCTCGACACGGTCCGCCGACAGGGCCTGACCGACGTGGCCCGCGCCTACTGGCTCACCTACCTGCACACCCCGCACCGGATGTCGATGACGGAGGCGACCGACGACGTCCAGGCCGCTTGGGGCGGCAAGTACGGGCGCTGGCTGACCGAAGGCTCCCTGCTCGCCCGGTCCGACGACGACGTCATCGGCGCGATCCTCACCGTCGCGGACGCTCCGTGGCCCGACGTGCCGCGCGGCCCGTTCGTCATCGACCTCTTCGTCCTGCCGACGAGCCGACGGCGGGGCACAGGACGCGCGCTCGTGCAGGCGGTCCTCGCAGCGGTGCCCGCAACCGTCGCCCTGCGCGTCGACGACTCGGCGACCGAGGCGCACGCGCTCTACGCCACCCTGGGTTTCCGACCGGCCCCCTGAGGGCCGCGCTCCTACTCCCCGTTCGCGGCGCCGCGGTGCCGCTCCACCGCGACGACGCGCGCCGCCGTCCCGGATCCCGTCACGTGCGCGACGAGGGCCTCGCCGGTGCGTAACCACGGGTCCTTCTCGGGCAGCGTGCCGATCGTCCAGCGTCGGGTGCACTCCCCGACCGCATCCATGACGGACCGCAGCACCGGGCGGTGGGTGGACAGGACCACGTTCCGCGGCTCCTGCAGCAGCTCGTCCACGACCTTCGCCGACTTGCCCGGGTCCTCCTTGAACGCCGCCTCGGTCAGCGCGTCGACGGTCCGCACCGGCAGCCCGGTCCGCTCCGCGTACGGCACCACGGTCCGCAGGCACCGCTCCCAGGGGCTGGTGACGATCTCGCCGACCCCGTACGCCGCCAGCACCGGCACGAGCGCCTTGGCCTGCGCCCGCCCCTGACCCGTGAGCGGCCGCGTCTCCTCGCCGCCCTTCCAGGCCGACCGACGCTGGGCGCGTCCGTGCCGCGCGACGACGACGGCGCTGGTGGCCAGCCGGCCGCGCTCCCACAGGTGCAGCAACGCCTCGAGCGGCGCCCGGTCCGCCCGCCGCGTCAGCAGCTCCCCGGCGGTGGTGGCGCTGACCCACACGACGTCGTCGATCTCCTCCAGCGGTGCCCGGGCGACGGGAGGACGCACGGCGACCGCGGCGGCGTCGTCGTCGGTCGCGCAGCGCGCCGCCCAGTAGTGCACCCGCTTCGTCCGGCCCTCGGAGGTCGTGTAGCGCAGCGACGGCAGGGGCACCCCCAGCACGACGTGCTCACCGATCTCCTCGGCGACCTCCCGCACGGCAGCCGTCGGCAGCAGCTCCCCGGGGTCGAGCTTGCCCTTGGGCCAGGACCAGTCCTTGTAGCGCGGGCGGTGCACGACGGGCAGCTCCAGGCGCCCCTCGCGCTCCCGCCACACCAACGCGCCCGCGGCCTCGACCACGGCGCGCCCGTTCGCCTGCTCGCTCACCGCACCCTCACCCGGCGCCGGATCTGGCGCATCACCCCGCGCACCCCACCGCTCGCCCCGTCGCCCGGGTCACCGGGCGCCGGCCGGCCGACGACGACGCCGCGCGATGAGCAGCTCCTGCACGTCCCGCAGCGGTTCACCGTCCTCGCCGTGGCTGTGCCGCGTCCACTGGTCGTCGGCGGCGAGGTGCCACGTCGCGGTGGCGTCGTCCATCGACAGGTCCAGCAGCTCCAGCAGCTCCTCGACGTGCGCAGGGTCGCCGAGCCGCACGAGCGCCTCGACCCGGCGGTCGAGGTTGCGGTGCATGAGGTCGGCCGAGCCGATGAAGATCTGCGGCTCGCCGCCGTTCGCGAACGCGAAGATCCGGCCGTGCTCGAGGAACCTGCCGAGGATCGACCGGACCCGGATCGTCTCGGACAGCCCGGGGATGCCCGGCCGCACCGCGCAGATCCCGCGGACCACCAGGTCGACCGGCACCCCGGCCTGCGAGGCGCGGTACAGGGCGTCGATCGTCTCCTCGTCGACGACCGCGTTGACCTTGAACCGGATCCACGCGGGCCGGCCCGCGAGGTGGTTCTCGCGCTCCCGCTCGATCCGCTCGATCAGCCCGGACCGGACGGTGCGCGGCGCGACGAGCAGCCGCTGGAACCGCGACTTCGGTGCGTAGCCGGACAGCTGGTTGAACAGGCGCGTGAGGTCCTGCCCGACCTCCGGGTCGCAGGTCAGCAGCCCGAGGTCCTCGTACAGCCGCGCCGTCTTCGGGTTGTAGTTGCCGGTCCCGACGTGGCAGTACCGCCGCAGTCCGTCCGCCTCCTGCCGGACCACGAGCGACAGCTTGCAGTGGGTCTTCAGCCCGACGATGCCGTAGACGACGTGCACGCCCGCCTGCTCGAGCTTGCGCGCCCAGGAGATGTTGTTCTGCTCGTCGAAGCGCGCCTTGATCTCCACCAGCGCCAGGACCTGCTTGCCGGCCTCGGCGGCGTCGATGAGGGAGTCGACGATCGGGGAGTCGCCCGACGTCCGGTACAGCGTCTGCTTGATCGCCAGCACGTGGGGGTCGGCGGCGGCCTGCGCCAGGAACGTCTGCACGGAGGTCGCGAACGAGTCGTACGGGTGGTGCAGGAGGATGTCGCGCCGGCGGATCGCCGCGAACACGTCGGTGGGCTTGGCGGACTCCACCTCGGCCAGGTGGCGGTGCGTGCCGCCGACGAACCGGCGGAACCGCAGGTCTGGGCGGTCCAGGTCGGCGATGAGGTTCAGGCCCGTCAGGTCCAGGGGCGCCGGCAGGGCGTAGACCTCGGACTCCTCGACGCCCAGCTCGCGCACGAGCAGCTCGCGCACGCGCGGCGCGATGTCCTCGGCGACCTCCAGGCGGACCGGCGGGCCGAAGCGCCGCCGCAGCAGCTCCTTCTCCATCGCCTGGAGGATGTTCTCGGCGTCGTCCTCCTCGACCTCCACGTCCTCGTTGCGCGTGACGCGGAAGGTGTGGTGCTCGCGCACCTCCATCCCAGGGAAGAGGGCGCCGAGGTGCACGGCGATGATGTCCTCCAGCGGCACGAACGACGTCGGCCCGCGCTCCGGGTCCGCCGCCTGAGTGCCCGGCGCGCTGGGGCGGCCCAGGGCGTCAACGGCGATGAACCGCGGCAGCAGCGGCGGCACCTTGACCCGGGCGAAGTGCTCCTTGCCCGTGGCCGGGTTCCCGACGACGACGGCGAGGTTGAGCGACAGCCCCGAGATGTACGGGAACGGGTGCGCCGGGTCGACCGCCAGCGGGGTCAGCACCGGGAAGATCTGCTTGCGGAAGAACTTGTGCAGCCGGTCCTGCTCATCCTGGCCGAGGTCCTCCCAGTGGACGATCGTGATGCCCTCGGAGGCCAGCGCCGGGCGGACGTCGTCGAGGAAGAGCCGGGCGTGACGGACCATGAGCTCCTGCGAGCGGCCCGCGATGCCGTCGAGCACCTGCCGCGGGCTCAGGCCGGACGCGGCCGTGACCGCCATGCCCGTCGCGATGCGCCGCTTGAGACCGGCCACCCGGACCATGAAGAACTCGTCGAGGTTGGACGCGAAGATCGCCAGGTACCGGGCGCGCTCGAGCAGCGGCAGCGAGGCGTCCTCTGCCAGCTCCAGGACGCGCTCGTTGAACGCGAGCCAGGACAGCTCCCGGTCCGCGAAGCGGTCCTCCGGCAGGGCCGGCGTCTCGTGGTCGCCGTCGTCGGGGGAGTCAGGCCGCGGCGCCGGGGTCGCGAGGATCTCCGTGGCCGAGGCCTCGGGGTGAGCGGTCATGCCGACCATCGTGGCATCCCTGGACGATGTGCGGCAGCCCGGGTCACCCGGCGGCGCCGGCGGGCCCGCCGGCGCCCTCCGCCGACACCGACGCGCCGTACTGCACGTCGACCCGCGAGCGCTCGAAGCCGGCCCGCACGTACGTCCGGATCGCCGGCTCGTTGTCGCCCTCGACGTACAGCTCCGCCCGGGCCAGGCCCTTCCCGGCCAGGTGCCGCACGACGGCCCCGGTGAGGAAGCGTCCCAGGCCCGTGCCCTGCTCCACGGGGTCGACGGCCAGCGCGTACAGCTCCCCGGCATCCGCGCCGGGCTCGACCTTCATCCACACCGACGCCACGAGCCGTCCGTCCCGCTCGGCCAGCAGCAGGTCCGCCGGGTCGAACCACGGCTCGCGCTCGCGGGCCTCGACGTCGGCCCGGGTCAGGCGGCCCTGCTCCGGGTGGCTCGCGAACGCCCGCGCGTTGACCTCCACCCAGGCGTCCTCGTCCCGCCCGACGACGAAGGGCCGGACCGCGACCCCGTCCGGCGGGGCCGGCGGGTCACCGGCCGCGTCGGCGGGGGACAGCGGGCGGGCCATCTGCCACAGCTCGCGCGTGACCCGCAGCCCCGCGGCCGCGGCGAGCGCCTGCGCGCCGGGCAGGTCCCCGTGCGCCCAGACGACGACGCCCGGTCGGCCCGCGTCCCGGGCGGCGGCCGTCGCGGCGTCCAGGAGGGCCCGCCCGACCCCCTGGCAGCGGTGCCCCGGCGCGACGACGACCTCGGCCGACGCCGGCGCCGCCGTCGGGCCGCCCAGGTCCACCTGCGTGTAGCCGACGACGGCGCCGCCGGTCGCCCCCGCGGCGTCCTCGTCCTCGCGCGCGACGAGGTGGGTGACCCGCGCGCGCGCGTCCGTCAGCCACAGCAGGGTCTGCTCCCCGAGCGCCTCGATCCCGTCGTGCTCGCGCGCGGCGGAGGCGAGGGAGCGGACGGCGGCGGCGTCGTCGGCGGTCAGGGAGGCGACGGTCTCCGGGTGCGGCATCTCGTCATCCCACCACAGCCCGACGACAGCCCGCCCGGCGCCCGTCCCGGCCGTGCGCACCCGGCCCCGGCATCCCCGCAGCGCGGCGCTCCGACCCCCGGTGCGCCTCAGCCCTGGGCGCCCGCCGGCTTCTCCATGCCCGAGGCGATGAGGTCCATGACCGAGGAGTCCGCCAGCGTCGTGACGTCGCCGACCGGCCGGTGCTCGGCCACGTCCCGCAGCAGGCGGCGCATGATCTTCCCCGACCGCGTCTTCGGCAGCTCGTTGACCACGAGGATCGTGCGCGGCTTGGCGATCGGGCCGATCTCCTGCGCCACGTGCGCGCGCAGCGTCGCCGCGACGTCCGCCCCCTCCCCGGGCTCGTCGACGCGGTCCGTGTACTCGGCGCGCAGGATGACGAACGCCACGACCGCCTGACCCGTCGTCTCGTCGCTCGCCCCGACGACGGCGGCCTCGGCCACCATCGGGTGCGACACGAGCGCGGACTCGATCTCCGTCGTGGACAGCCGGTGCCCGGAGACGTTCATGACGTCGTCGACGCGCCCGAGCAGCCAGATGTCCCCGTCGTCGTCCTTCTTGGCGCCGTCGCCGGCGAAGTACAGGCCCTCGAAACGGGACCAGTAGGTGTCGCGGAACCGCTGCTCGTCGCCCCAGATGCCGCGCAGCATCGACGGCCAGGGCTTGGTCACCACCAGGTAGCCGCCGGAGCCGTTCGGGACCGGCTCGGCCGCCTCGTCGACGACCTCGACGCTGATGCCCGGCAGCGGCGTCTGGGCGGAGCCGGGTTTGGCCGCAGTCACGCCGGGCAGCGGCGAGATCATGATCGCGCCGGTCTCGGTCTGCCACCAGGTGTCCACGACGGGCGTCCGGTCCCCGCCGATCACCCGGCGGTACCACATCCACGCCTCGGGGTTGATCGGCTCACCGACCGACCCGATCACGCGCAGGCTCGACAGGTCGAACCGGGCGGGGATGTCCTCGCCCCACTTCATGCACGTGCGGATCGCCGTCGGTGCGGTGTAGAGGATCGTCACGCCGTACTTCTGGACGATCTCCCACCAGCGGCCCTGGTGCGGCGTGTCCGGCGTGCCCTCGTAGATGACCTGCGTCGCGCCGTTGACCAGCGGCCCGTAGACGACGTAGCTGTGCCCGGTGACCCAGCCGACGTCGGCCGTGCACCAGTAGACGTCCGTCTCGGCCTTGAGGTCGAAGACGTTGAGGTGCGTGAACGCGCACTGGGTGAGGTACCCGCCGGTCGTGTGGAAGATCCCCTTGGGCTTCCCGGTCGTGCCGGAGGTGTAGAGGATGAACAGCGGGTGCTCGGCCTCGACCCACACCGGCTCGTGCACGTCGGACGCCGCCTCGAGCGCCTCGTGCCACCACACGTCGCGGTCCTCGACCCAGCTGACGTCCTGACCGGTGCGGCGCACCACGAGGACCTTCCGCACGCTGGTGGGTCCGGCCTCCTCGTCGAGGTGCCCGTGCGGGTGGTGGTGCGGGTCCAGCGCCTCGTCCACGGCCGGCTTGAGCGCGCTCGGCGCCCCACGCCGGTGGCCACCGTCGGCGGTGATGACGAGGACGGCCTCGGCGTCGTCGATCCGCGAGCGCAGCGCCTCCGCGGAGAAGCCGCCGAAGACGACGGAGTGCACCGCGCCGATGCGCGCGCAGGCGAGCATCGCCACGACGGCCTCGGGGATCATCGGCAGGTAGATCGCCACGCGGTCCCCGGTGCGCACGCCGAGCTCGACCAGGGCGTTCGCAGCCCGGGACACCTGGCCCTGCAGCTCGGCGTAGGTGATGGTGCGGGTGTCACCCGGCTCGCCCTCGACGTGCAGCGCCACGCGGTCCCCGTGCCCGGCCTCCACGTGGCGGTCGACGGCGTTGAAGCAGGCGTTGAGACGGCCGTCGGCGAACCAGCGCGCCCGCGGGGCGCCGGACCAGTCGAGCACCTCGGTGAACGGCGTCTGCCAGGTCAGCAGCTCGTTGGCCTGGTCGGCCCAGAACGACTCGAGGTCGGCGGCGGCCCACGCCGCGAGGTCGCCCTGGGCGTTGGCCTGGGCGGCGAACTCGGGGCTCGGCGGGAAACGGCGGTCCTCGGACAGCAGGTTCTCCAGCGGCGTGGAGCTCGGGGCGTCGTCGGTCACGGATCCTCCGGTGTCGCAGCGGCGGTGGTGCGTCGGGGCGATGGTATGCCCCTGTCATCCCCCAGGTCGCCCGGAGCGGCAGGGCCCCCGGGCCGCCGCGACGCGAGCCGCTCCCGGCAGCGACCGGGCCGACGAGCCCGAGCAGGCCAAAAGGTCCCATGAGACGCGGTCGTCGGCCAGCAACCATGGGACGACCGCACGCGCGACCTTGCGGCCGGGGGCATCTCCCGTCGGGCACGCGCGCCGCTGCCCGGCACCGCGCCGGGCACCCTGCCGGGCCTCACTGGGAAGGACCCCCATGAACCTGCTCGACCGCCGCCGGACCGTGGCGCCCCCCGGGTACAACCGGTGGCTCGTCCCGCCCGCCGCGCTCGCCGTGCACCTGTCGATCGGCCAGATCTACGCGTTCAGCGTCCTCAAGGAGGCGCTGATCGACCGGTTCGACGCCAGCCACACCCAGATCGCGATCATCTTCTCGATCGCGATCGTCATGCTCGGCCTCTCGGCGGCGTTCGGCGGCAAGTGGATGGAGCGCAACGGACCGCGCAAGGCCATGGCGCTGTCCGCGACGTTCTGGGTGTCCGGCTTCCTGATCGGCTCGCTGGGCATCCAGCTGGGGCAGCTGTGGATCGTCTACCTCGGCTACGGCTTCATCGGCGGCATCGGTCTGGGCATCGGCTACATCTCGCCGGTCAGCACGCTGATCAAGTGGTTCCCCGACCGCCCGGGCCTGGCGACCGGCCTGGCGATCATGGGCTTCGGCGGCGGCGCGATGGTCGCCGGTCCGCTGACCAACGCCCTGCTCGGCGCCTACGCGGACACCCCCGCCGAGGCCCTGGTGCCGACGATGCTGACCCTCGCGGCGATCTACGCGGTGCTCATGACGGCCGGCACCGCGGTCATCCGGGTGCCGGCGCCGGGCTGGAAGCCCGAGGGCTGGGTGCCGTCCCCGAAGAAGAACGCGATGCAGACCCACGCCGACGTCCGCGTCGCGCGCGCCGTCCGGACGCCGCAGTTCTACCTGCTCTGGATCGTGCTGTTCACCAACGTCACCGCGGGCATCGGCATCCTCGAGCAGGCCTCGCCGATGATCCAGGACTTCTTCTCCTCGGTGACGCCGGCCACCGCCGCGGGCTTCGTCGGGCTGCTGTCCCTGGCCAACATGGCAGGCCGGTTCGTGTGGTCCTCGACCTCGGACGTCGTCGGGCGCAAGCGCATCTACGTCATGTACCTCGGCGTCGGCGCCGTCCTGTACGGCCTGCTCGCCTCGGTGGCGGGCAGCGCGGTCGGCCTGTTCGTCGTCGTCGCGGTCCTCATCGTCAGCTTCTACGGCGGCGGGTTCGCCACCGTCCCCGCCTACCTCAAGGACCTCTTCGGCTCCCTCGAGGTCGGGGCCATCCACGGCCGCCTCCTCACCGCCTGGTCCGCCGCCGGCATCGCCGGGCCGCTCATCGTCAACGGCTTCGCCGACGCGCGGGCCGCCCAGGGCATCGAGGGCGCCGCCCTGTACACCCCGTCGCTCATCACGATGACGGCGGTGCTCGTCGTCGGGTTCACGGCGAACCTGCTCATCCGCCCGGTCGACGAGCGGCACCACGAGCCGGTCACCGCGCCGGCGGCCGCGTCGTCCATCCCCACCTCGTCCGGCGAGCCCGCCCTCGCCGGTGCCACGAAGGAGTCCTGACATGGCCGTGCTCGAGACCACCGACGGCGCCCCGGCGCCCGTCGAGGACGCCCCCGCCCCGGGCGCCGGCACCGGCATCCGCATCGCCGCCGTGTCCCTCTGGGGCGTCGTCGGCAGCCTCCTGGCCTACGGGGTGCTGCAGACGGTCCTCAAGGCCTCCGCGCTCTTCGGCTGAGCCGGTGCGACGCCTGCCCGTCGGCGCGCCCCGCCCGACGGTGCCGCGGCCGTGGCCCGACCTCCAGGAATGGGGGCCGGGCCTCGGCCGTTGGGCACCTGACGTGACGCCCCACCTGCTGCGGCCCCTGACCCTGCGCGGCGCGACCGCGCGCAACCGCGCCTGGCTCGCGCCCATGTGCCAGTACTCCTCCGTGGACGGGTTCGTCGACGACTGGCACGTGGTCCACCTCGGAGCCCGCGCCGTCGGCGGGTTCGGGCTCGTGCTGTCCGAGGCCGCGGCGGTCGTCCCCGAGGGCCGGATCACGCCGCACGACGCCGGCATCTGGTCCGAGGACCACGTGGCGCCGTGGGCGCGCATCGTGCGCGCGGTGCAGGCGGGCGGGGCGCTGGCGGGGATCCAGCTGGCCCACGCGGGACGCAAGGCGTCGACGCACCGGCCGTGGTCCCCGCAGCGCGGCTCGGTGCACCTCGACGACGGCGGCTGGCTGACCGTCGCGCCGTCGGCCGTCGCGTTCGAGGGCCTCGCGGCGCCGCGGGAGCTGTCGGTCGCCGAGATCCGCGGCGTGGTCGAGGCGTTCGCCGAGGCCGCGCGCCGCGCCGACGCCGCCGGCTTCGACGTCGTCGAGATCCACGCCGCGCACGGCTACCTGCTGCACGAGTTCCTCTCGCCGCTGTCGAACCACCGCACCGACGACTACGGCGGGACCGCCGAGAACCGCGCGCGGCTGCTGCGGGAGGTCGCCGCCGCCGTCCGCGGCGCGTGGCCGGACCGCAAGCCCCTGCTCGTGCGCGTCTCGGCGACCGACTGGGTCGAGGGCGGGCTCACCGTCGACGACGTCGCCGCGGCGAGCGCCGACCTGGCGTCGCTCGGCGTGGACCTCGTCGACGTGTCCAGCGGCGGCAACGTCCTGGCGCAGATCCCCGTCGCCCCCGGGTACCAGGTGCCGCTGGCCCAGCGGGTCCGCGAGGTGAGCGGGCTGCCCGTCTCGGCGGTCGGGCTGCTCACCGACGGCCCCCAGGCCGAGCAGGTGCTGCGCGGCGGCGGGGTCGACGCGGTCATGGTCGGCCGGGCGGCGCTGCGGGACCCGCACTGGGTGCTGCGTGCGGCGCACGAGCTGGGCGTGCCCGATCGGCCCTCAGCGGCGGGAGCGGACGGCGCCGCCGCCGACGTCGCTCCGTGGCCGCCGCAGTACGCGCGGGGCACCTGGGGCTGAGTCCCCGCGGGCCGGGCGTCCCAGGACGTCCGGCGGCGCCTGGGGCCCACGGGGCCCGGGGACGCCGGCCGTGCCTCAGAACGCCGCGACGGTGTCGACCGGCTCCGACGTGGCGGCGGTCCGCGCCCCGCCGGCCCGCGCCGCCTGCTCGACCGCGCTCGCGACCCGGGTGGTCACCTCGGGGTTGAAGACGCTGGGGATGATGTAGGTCGGGTTGAGCTCGTCGTCGGTGACGACGTCGGCCAGGGCGTGCGCGGCCGCGAGCAGCAGCTCCGTGGTGACCTCGTGCGAGTGCGCGTCGAGCAGACCCCGGAAGACGCCCGGGAACGCGAGCACGTTGTTGATCTGGTTCGCGAAGTCCGAGCGCCCGGTGCCGACGACGGCGGCGTGCCGCGCGGCCTCGTCCGGGTCCACCTCGGGGCGCGGGTTCGCCATCGCGAAGACGATCGCCCCGGGCGCCATCCGGGCGATGTCGTCCCCGGTGAGGACGTCCGGCGCGGACAGCCCGATGAACACGTCCGCCCCGACGACGGCGTCCTTGAGCGAGCCGGTCTGGCCCCGCGGGTTGGTGTGCTGGGCGGTCCACAGCAGCGACTCGTGCAGACCGGGCCGCGCGACGTGGACGATCCCCTCGATGTCGCAGACGACGACGTCCCGGGCCCCGGCCGCGAGCAGCAGCTTGAGCACGGCGGTCCCGGCCGCGCCCGCACCGGACATGACGATCCGGACGTCCCCGATCGCCTTGCCCACGACCTTCAGGGCGTTGGTCAGCGCGGCGAGCGCGACGATCGCGGTGCCGTGCTGGTCGTCGTGGAAGACGGGGATGTCCAGGCGCTCGCGCAGGCGCCGCTCGACCTCGAAGCAGCGCGGCGCGGAGATGTCCTCGAGGTTGATCCCGGCGAACACGGGCGCGATGGCGCAGACCGTGTCGACGATCTCGTCGACGTCCGTGGTGTCCAGGGCGATGGGGAACGCGTCGATCCCGGCGAACCGCTTGAACAGCACCGCCTTGCCCTCCATGACGGGCAGCGCGGCGAGCGGCCCGATGTTCCCCAGGCCCAGGACGGCGGTCCCGTCGGTGACGACCGCGATCGTGTTCCGCTTGATCGTCAGGTTGCGGGCGTCCTCCGGACGGGCTGCGATCGCCTCGCAGACCCGGGCCACGCCCGGGGTGTAGGCCATGGACAGGTCGTCGCGGTTGCGCAGCGGCACCTTGGACTCGACCGAGAGCTTGCCGCCGAGGTGCATGAGGAAGGTGCGGTCGCTGACGCGCTCCACGGTGATGCCCTGCAGGCCCCGCAGCGCCTCGACGATCTGCTCGGCGTGCTCCTCACCCCGGGTCGCGCAGGTGACGTCCACGCCGATGCGCTCGTGCTCGGAGCGGGTGATGTCCAGCGCCGTGACCATGCCGCCAGCCTGCTCGATGCAGGTGGTGAGATCGCTGATCGCCGTCGGGCGGGCGTGCACCTGGAGGCGGACGGTGATCGAGGAGGAGACACTCGGCGCTGAGCTCATGGGTGTCATTGTGCAACGCGGTGCGGACGGGGTCCGTCCCCGACGGGCACCTCCTGCATCATGATCGGTGTGAGCGTGGACGACGGCGCCCGGACCCGACGAGCCCTCGCCGCCGGGCAGGGCGGTGTGATGGTCGTGGGGCGCCTGCTGCTGTGTGGCGTGGGCGTCGGCGCGGCCGCCGGCGCCGCAGCGGCCGCGGTCCTCCTCGTGGGCGCCGATCTCGAGGCGGTCGTGGGCTTCGGGTCCGCCGCCGTCCTCGTGGGCGTGGCCGTCGCCGTGGTGGTCCAGCTCCTCAACGCCCCCGTCTTCCTCGCGGCGGTCCGCCGGCGGCGCCGCGGGTCGGTGCGGTGGTGGGGTCCGGCGCTGCCCCTGGCCGCGGCGGGCGTGCTGCCGCCGGCGTTCTT
>JACIXM010000216.1 GCA_014360395.1 Actinotalea sp. | reverse complement strand
CCCGTGCCCGTCGTGGCCCCGACGCCGGTGCCGGCGCCCCCGGCCCCGTCGGACACGGGGTCCGCCGCCGGGAGTCCCGGCACCGACCGGCCGGCCCCGACCGACCGGCCGGACTCGACCGACCAGGCCGCGGAGCAGTCGGCGGAGCCGGACCGACCGACCGGGCGCACGCCGCGGTGGGGTGGGCTCCCGCCGGTGGCCGGTCGCCTCGGCCCCCGGCGCCGCGACGGGCAGCGCCGGGCAACGGCGTCCGACGGCGACGACGCCGAGCCGACGTCGTCGACCGACACGACGTCGTCGACCGACACGACGTCGTCGACCGACCGGGCGCCGTCGAGCGAGCCGACGTCGGCGACCGACCGGGCGCCGTCGAGCGACGCGTCCGGTGCGACACCGCCGGTTCGCGCTGCCGAAGGCCGCTCCGCGGGCTCGGACACCCCGGCCCAGGACTGTCCCCCGGCCGCGTCGGCGCCCCCCGCGGGCAGCGCGGAGCCGGGCCGGCCCGCGCCCGGCGCCTCCGCGTGGCGCCGGACCTGGGGGCTGCCCTCCGGTGACGACGCGTCCGGTCCTCCCGGGGACGAGGAGGACGCCGGGCCGACGGGGGAGGACGACCGGACCGGTCGCAGCGACGAGGGAGGTGCACGATGAGGCGTCCCGCTCGCACGGCGCACGGGCCGCGCGCCCGGCTGGCCCGGGCGGCGGCCGGTGCGGCCCTCGGCGCGCTGGCCCTCGCCGGGTGCGCCGAGCCCCTGCCGGAGGTCTCCGCGGACCCCGAGCCGGCCACACCCCCCGCCTCGGTGACCGCGGACCAGGTGGACTCGGTCCTCGCGGCCGTGACGGCGGCGATGGCCGAGGCGGACGCCGAGGGCGACGTCGCGCCCGCCGCCGAGCGCCTGACGGGACCCGCGGCGACGTTGCGCGCCGCTGAGTACACCCTCGCCGGTGCCGGCGAGGAGAACTCGGTCACGCCGGTGCCCGAGGGGGCGCAGACGATCGTCACCACGGCGACGGACGACTGGCCGCGGACGATCCTCGTCGTCACCGAGCCCCCGGCCGACCTGCAGGCGCCGCTGCTGCTGACGCTGGTCCAGTCCGCGCCACGGGAGCAGTACCGGCTCTGGTCCTGGGCGCGGCTCGTCCCGGGCTCGCAGATGCCGCCGACGTCCCCGCCCGAGGTCGGGGACGCGCCGGTCCTGCCGGACTCGACCGAGGTGCTGGTGCCCCCGGAGGAGCTCCTCGCGCAGTACGTCGACGTCCTGCTCGCCGGCGAGGAGTCGGAGCACGCGGAGCGGTTCGGCGAGGACCGGCTGCGGGAGAGTCTCACCGGCCTGCGCGAGGCCTACGCTCAGGCGGCGAGCAACACCGGGACGGTGACCGAGAGCATCGTCCCGCTGGACGACGGGCCGGTCGCGGTGGGGACCGCCGACGGCGGCGCGATCGTCACCGGGGCCTTCGTCATGACGATCACGATCGCCCTCGACGACAGCACGCTGACCGTCGACCCGGCCACGGCCGCGTTCCTCGGTGGGACCGAGACCCTCGAGGAGTCCCTCGAGCTCACCTTCGTCGGTACCGTTGCCCTCGACGTCCCGCCTGCCGGCGCCGACGAGCAGGTCGCCCTGCTCGGGGGTGAGTTCGCCCTCACCGGCGCCACCGGAGCCTGACCCCTCGACCTTCCTCGGAGAGTCCGCATGACGCAGCCCCCCGGTCCTCGCCCGCGCCTCGACGTGCGGGGTGCGGTCGACCTGTCGACCCTCGGCCGCCCCCCGGCGCCGGCTCCCGGCGGCCCTGCTGGGACTCCCGCCGACGGCCCGGCGACGGGCGTCGTCGTCGACGTGACGGAGGCCTCGTTCCCGGAGGTCGTGCAGCAGTCCGCCCAGGTGCCGGTCGTCCTGACGCTGTGGGCCACCCGGGACACCGCGAGCAGCTCCGTCACCGCGACCCTCGTGCAGATCGCCGAGGAGCTCGCCGGTCGCCTGCTGGTCGGGCGGATCGACGTCGAGCGGAGCCCGCAGGTCGCGCAGGCCGTCTCGGCCCAGTCGGGCAGCACGGTCGTCGCGGTCGTCAAGGGCCAGGCGGTCCCGCTGCCGCCGCTGGATCAGGCCACCCCCGAGCAGATCCGGGCCGTCGTGGACCAGGTCCTGCAGATGGCCGCGGCGAACGGCGTGACCGGACGCCTGCCCGACGACGGCGAGCCCCAGGCAGAGCCGGAGGAGCCGCCGCTGCCGCCGCTGCACCAGGCGGCCTACGACGCGATCGAGCGGGACGACCTCGACGCCGCCGTCGCCGCCTACACCCAGGCGCTCGCGGAGAACCCCCGTGACGAGGACGCCCGCGTCGGGCTCGCGCAGGTCGAGCTCCTCCGGCGCACCCGGGAGGTGGACCCGACCGCGGCGCGGGCGGCAGCAGCTGCCGGCCCGACCGATGTGGATGCGCAGCTGGTGGTCGCGGACCTCGACGTCCTCGGCGGCAAGGTGGAGGACGCGTTCGCGCGCCTGGTCGACACGGTGCGCCGGACCGCGGGGGAGGAGCGGGAGCGCGCGCGGGTCCGGCTCGTGGAGCTCTTCTCCGTCGTCGGCGACGCCGACCCGCGCGTCATGACCGCGCGCCGCGCGCTCGCCAGCGCGCTGTACTGAGCAGCGCGCTCGCCAGCGCGCTGTACTGAGCCGCGCGCTCGCCGGCGCGCTGTACTGAGCCGCGCGCTCGCCGGCGCGCTGTACTGAGCCGCGCGCTCGCCGGAGCGCCAGCCTGAGCGCGCAGACCAGCAGAGCGCAGAGCAGCAGCGCGCAGACCAGCAGCGCGGAGGCCAGCAGCGCGCAGGCCGAGGGCCCGGGACGTCCCCGGGCCCTCGGCCTCCGTGCGTCAGGCGGTTGTCTGCCCCTGGGGCA
>JACIXM010000215.1 GCA_014360395.1 Actinotalea sp. | reverse complement strand
CTTGACCGGCGTGCCATGACGGCATCCTCCCATCGACGACGAGGCACCGGCCGGCCAGCGCCGGCCGGTGCGTCCGACCGGTCAGGCCGTCGGCGACCCGGCAGGCTCCGGCACGGGCAGGTCCGCCGCGGCCTCGACCGGCAGCAGCGTGCGCGTGCGGATGACCTCGCGGTACCACAGCGCGGAGTCCTTCCACGTGCGCTCGAGGGTGTCGTAGTCCACGCGCAGGACGCCGAAGCGGCGGTCGAAGCCGAAGGCCCACTCGAAGTTGTCCAGGAGCGACCACAGGAAGTACCCGCGGACGTCCGCCCCGGCGTCGCGGGCCCGACCGACCGCCTCGAGGTGGTCGTGGACGTAGGCGACACGACGCACGTCGTGGACGCGGCCGTCGGGCGAGACCTCGTCCGCGAACGCGGCGCCGTTCTCGGTGACCATGAGCGGCAGCCCCGGGAAGCGGTCGTGGAGCTCCAGCAGCAGGTCGACCAGGCCCTGCGGCTCGATGTTCCAGCCCATCGCGGTGTGCGGGCCAGGCTGCGGCAGCCACTCGACGCGGTCGCAGCCGACCCACGGGCTGGTGGCGGAGTCCCCGTGACCGTCCGGACGCGGGCCGGCTCCGGGGTCCCGCTCGTCCTCGAGCCGGCGCACCCGCCCGGTCGAGTAGAAGTTCACCCCCAGGAGCGTGAGCGGCTGGCGGATGAGCTCCAGGTCGCCCTCGCGGACGAACGACCAGTCCGTGAGGTGCGCGGTGTCCGTGAGCACGCGCTGCGGGTAGGCGCCCTGGAGCATCGGGCCGAGGAAGACCTCGTTGGCCACCGTGTCGATCTGCGCCTTCGCCTCCACGTCCTGCGGGGCGTCCGTCGCGGCCCGGGTGACGTGCAGGTTGAGCGTCACCGACACCGGCACGTCCTCGCCCAGGACGTCGCGCAGGGCGCGGACCGCGAGCCCGTGCCCGAGGTTGAGGTGGTGCACCGCCGCGAGCGACGCGGCCGGCTCCGTCCGGCCCGGCGCGTGCACGCCGGCGGCGTAACCCAGGTACGCCGAGCACCACGGCTCGTTCAGGGTCGTCCACAGCGCGACCCGGTCCCCGAGCGCCTCGGCGACGACCCGCGCGTACTGGCCGAAGGCCTCCGCCGTGCTCCGCACGGTCCAGCCGCCCTCGTCCTCCAGCGCCTGCGGGAGGTCCCAGTGGTACAGCGTCGCGACCGGCCGGATCCCGGCGGCGAGGAGCTCGTCGACGAGCCGGGAGTAGAACGCCACGCCCTCGGGGTTCGCGGGGCCGCGGCCCGTCGGCTGGATGCGCGGCCACGCGATGGAGAAGCGGTAGGCCTGCAGACCCAGCTCCTTCATGAGCGCCACGTCCTCACCGACGCGGTGGTAGTGGTCGGCGGCCACGTCACCCGTGTCGCCGCCCAGGGTCCTGCCCGGCGTGCGGCTGAAGGTGTCCCAGATGGACGGGCCGCGCCCACCCTCCTCGACGGCGCCCTCGATCTGGTACGACGCGGTCGCTGCGCCCCACAGGAAGTCGGCGGGGAAGGTGCGCTGCGTGCTGCTCATGGGAGTCCTCGTGGGGCGGTCGGATCGATACGAACACCCATCATGCCGCATCGTGGGAGCGCTTTCACGCCCACGCCTCAGGGTGCGAGGCGCTCCAGGACCCATCCGCCGTCGGCGCGGCGGTACCGCAGCCGGTCGTGCAGCCGGGACGGCCGCCCCTGCCACAGCTCGACGGTCTGCGGCACCACGCGGAAGCCGCCCCAGTGGTCCGGCACCGGCACGTCCGTGCCGTCCGGGTAGCGCCGCTGCAGGTCGGTGTACCGCTCCTCGAGCACGGACCGGTCGGCCACCACCGTGGACTGCTCGCTCGCCCACGCCCCGAGCCGCGACCCGTGCGGCCGGGAGCGGAAGTACGCCTCCGTCTCCGGCCGGTCGACCTCCTCGACGGTGCCGCAGACGACGACCTGCCGGTCGATCTCCAGCCACGGGAAGACCAGCGAGGCCTGCGGGTTGGCGCGCATCTCCCGGCCCTTGCGCGACAGCAGGTTCGTGAAGAGGACGAAGCCGCGGTCGTCCAGGCCCTTGAGCAGGACGGTCCGCGCGGACGGAGCGCCGTGCGTGTCCGCGGTGGCGAGCACCATCGCGTTCGGCTCGAGCAGGCCGGCCCCGACCGCGTCGTCGAACCAGCGCCGGAACTGCACGAAGGGGTCGGGGTCGACGTCGGCCTCGACCAGCACGTCCCGCTCGTAGGACCGGCGCAGCGCGGCCAGGTCCGCGCGGCGCTCCTGCGGCGACGCCGGGGGCCGGCGTGGGGCTGCGTCGTCGGACGGGTCCTGCATGCCCTCATCGTGGCACGCCGCACCGCCGGGCCCGGGCGCCCCGCCGCACCCGACGCGCCGGGTCGACGGTCCCGGTCCGCCCCGGCGTCAGAACAGGCGCGAGTCGACGTCGTCGACGCCGCGCATCGCGTCGTAGTCCAGGACCACGCAGGCGATCCCCCGGTCCTGGGCCAGCACCCGCGCCTGCGGCTTGATCTCCTGGGCGGCGAACACCCCGCGCACCGGCTGCAGGTGCGGGTCGCGGTTGAGGAGCTCCAGGTAGCGGGTGAGCTGCTCGACGCCGTCGATGTCCCCCCGCCGCTTGATCTCCACGGCCACGGTGGAGCCCTGGGCGTCGCGGGCGAGGATGTCGACGGGGCCGATGGCGGTCGGGTACTCCCGACGGATGAGGACGTGCCCGTCCCCGAGCAGGCCGATCTGCTCCGCGAGCATCGCCTGCAGGTGCGCCTCGACCCCGTCCTTGACCAGTCCCGGGTCCACGCCGAGCTCGTGCGCGGAGTCGTGCAGCACGTCGTGGACCTCGATCTGCAGGCGGTCGTCCGACTTCGCGTGCTGGACGTTCCAGACGGCCGTGACCCCCCGCTCCGCCGCCTCGTCGGCGGGGTCGGTGACGGCGAGGCTGCACGGCGGGCTCATCCAGTTCAGCGGCTTGTACGAGCCGCCGTCGGAGTGCAGGAGGACGCTGCCGTCGGCCTTGACGACGATGAGCCGGGTCGCCAGGGGCAGGTGCGCCGAGAGCCGGCCGGTGTACCGCGCCGAGCAGCGGGCGACGACGAGTCGCACTAGATCACCCTTCCGACGGGTCGGGGGCCGGACTCCAGCCAGGAGACGAGACCGGCACAGGCGGGTGCCGAGATGAGGGCTTCGAACGTGTCCTCGCCGTGGACGCACCGCACGAGCAGGAGCGGCTGGCCGCGCTCGTCCACCTCCTCCAGCTCGACGCGTTCCACGAGCGTCAGCTCGCTGCGCGAGAAGGTGGCCGCGGGGCGTGGGGAGAGGGAGAGGACCCGCCACCACACGAGCCGGTCGTGCGCGTAGTGCGCGATCCCGTTGGACCAGGGCCGCTCACTGGCACCGTCCGTCCGCAGGCCGCACGCGAACGAGCCGACGCGCCGGGAGAGCGTGGACTGACGCGACCAGAACATCGCCAGGACCGCGGCCAGGAGCAGGACCAGAGCGCCGAGGGCGAGCAGCGGACCGGTGAGCTCCACGACCAGGCCTCGACGACGTCCCGGTCAGCGTGCCGGGGGCGCGGACGTCTCGCTGTCGGCGTGGTCGACCACGACCGTCACCCGGTCGGCGTCGACGGACAGGAAGCCCGAGTCCACCTGCACGTGCCGCACCTCTCCGGAGACCGGGGTGATCCGCACACTGCCGGCGCCCAGCAGCGCGAGCACGGGTGCGTGCCCCGGCAGGATGCCCATCTCGCCGTCGGCGGCGGGCACGCTGACCATCCGGGCCTCGCCCGACCAGACCTTGCGGTCGGCCGCGACGAGGTCGACCTCCAGGTGTGCCACGGATCTCTCCTCGTGTCGTCGGTGCTGCGGGTCCCGGCCAC
>JACIXM010000214.1 GCA_014360395.1 Actinotalea sp. | reverse complement strand
CGGCGGACCTGCCCGTGCCGGAGCCTGCCGGGTCGCCGACGGCCTGACCGGTCGGACGCACCGGCCGGCGTCGGCCGGCCGGTGCGTCGTCGTCGATGGGAGGATGCCGTCATGGCACGCCGGTCGAGCAAGCGCCCCTACGGGTCGCCCCCGGAGCCGCTCGACCTGGACCGCGCGCTCGGGGGCCGGCGCAGCGAGTCGGCGTCCGACGGCGAGTGGGTCGTCCAGCGGGTGCGCGGTGGCGCCAAGACGTACACCTGCCCGGGCTGCCGGCAGGATGTGCCGACCGGCACGCCGCACGTCGTGGCCTGGCGGTCGGACGCGCTGCTCGGGCCGGACGCGGCGCTCGAGGGGCGTCGGCACTGGCACACCGCGTGCTGGCAGGCGCGCCACCGTCGGCGCTGAGGTCGGCATCGCCCGACCGGCCGGTCCACCGGCGCCGGGCGCCCGCCCGCGGCTAGGCTCGCGGAGGCGCGGCCCGGAGGTCTGCGGTCCGGGCCGGTCGCGCGGCACAGCGCGAGGACGCGGACGACGACCTGCCGGCCGGGCCGGCCACCGAGGAGGCACCATGACGACGGACGGCATGCTGCGGCTGCACACCCTGCGGCGGGGGGCGCCGGGGCGCCTGCCGCTGGTGCTGCTGCACGGCTTCCCCCTCGACCACCGGATGTGGCTCGACGTCACGGACCTCCTGCCCGGTGACCCGACCGTCCTCGCGCCTGACCTGCCGGGGTTCGGCACCTCGCCGACGGGCCAGGACGTGGCCGAGCGCCTCGGTGCGCCGGCGGACGAGCCCTCGGTGGACGTCATGGCCGACGCCGTGGCGGCCGCGCTGCGAGCGGTGGGCGTGGACCGCGCCGTCGTCGCGGGCCTGTCGATGGGCGGCTACGTCGCGATGGCGCTCCTCGAGCGGCACCCGGGTCTCGTGGCCGGGCTCGGCCTGGTCGACACCAAGTCCACCGCCGACGACGACGCCGCCCGCGCCCAGCGGCGCAGGATCGCCGACACCGTCCTGGCGGAGATGCGGGTCGACGCGGTCTTCGGGATGCGGACCGCGGTCCTGGGGGCGACGAACCGGGTCGCGCGTCCGGACCTCGCCGACCGGATCGAGGGCTGGATCCGGGACCAGGGGCCGGCGGCCGTCGCCTGGGCGCAGCGGGCCATGGCGGTGCGGCCGGACCGGACGGAGGTCCTCGCGGCCTACGGCGGGCCCGTGGTGGTCGTCGTCGGCGAGGAGGACGAGCTGTCCCCGCCGGCCGCCGCCGAGCACATGGTGCAGGCGATGCGCGACGCGCCGCTCACCGTCGTCCCGCGCGCCGGCCACATGACGCCCAACGAGAGCCCGGAGCCCGTCGCCTCGGCCCTGGCGGGCCTGCTGCTGCGTGCGCAGGGCTGAGCGGGCGGCGGCGGGGCAGGCTCAGGTCTCGCGGGCCAGGACGGCGCGCAGCGCCTCGGCGAGGTCCACGGACTCCCCGTCCCGCGCGCCCCGGCCCAGGACGAGCGGGGGGTCCGTCGGCTCGGGCTCGACGCCACGGAGGAGGGCGCGCAGGCTGCCCGGGGCGCTCAGGACGTAGAAGTCACCCGCGGTGGAGACGGCGACGGACTCGTTGCGGCGCAGGTACCACCCCTGCAGCGGCGTCCGGTAGCGGTACCGGCCGTCGTAGCTGCGGGCGCGCAGCGGCACGGGCGCGACGCCACGGCGCCCGGCCTCCGCGACGAAGTCCGCCAGGAGCCGGCGCGCGGCGTCGTGCTCGGCCGCCTGCCGCCGCGCGAGCGCGTCGGCCTGGGCCGCAGTCGCCTCGCTGCGCCGCGCCCGCCAGTCGTCGTCGTCCGGCACGGGGCGGGCCGTCAGCGCCGGGACGTGCGGCCGGCCTCCGCGGGCACGTCTCCCTCGGACCGCTGCCCGGGCACCGTGGCGTCGTCGGCGACCGTCGGGTCTGCCGAGGCGTCGGTGGTCGGCTCGGCGTCCTCGGCGTCCTCGGCGTCCTCGGCGTCCTCGGTGCGTCGGCGCCGTCCGTGTCCGCCTCGGCCTCCGTGTCCGCCTCGGCCTCCGCGAGCTCCTCGGCCTCCGCGTCCGCCTCGGCCTCGTCGTGCGCCGCCGTGCCCGACCCGGTCCTCGCGTCCTCGGGCGTCCCGGGCGCGTCGCCCGGCGACTCGCCGGCGGCGTCCTCGGGCACGTCGGTCGGCTCGGCGGCGTCCTCGAGCGCGGCCGGCACCCCCGTGGCCTCGAAGCGGGCCTCCGCGTCGATCGCCTTCTCCAGCGTGCGGCGGTTCGGCACCGGGTCGTGGCCCAGGAGGTTGCGCAGCTCGTCGAGGTAGGTCGTGATGGCCTCCCGCTGGCGGTTGAGGTCCTCGACCTGGCGCTGGGCCGTCGTCCGCTCGCGCTCGGCCTCGGCCATCGCGTCGGACAGGGTGCGCTCGGCGTGCTCGCGGGCGTCGCCGACGACGCGGTCCGCGTTGCGGCGGGCGTTCGACAGCAGCTCCTTGGCCTGCGTGTCCGCGTCGCGGCGGATCTTCTCGGCCTGCTCCAGCGCCAGCGCCACCCGCCGCTCGGCGTCGGTGGCGTGGGCCTCGGCGTCGGCGACCAGGCGCTCGGTCTCGGCCCGGGCGGCCTCGTGACGCTCCGCGTCGGCCCGCTCGGCCGCCTCGCGGCGGGCGGCGATGTCGAGCTCGGCGTCGGCCAGCGCACGGCGGGCCTGCTCGCGAGCCGCGTCGGACTCCGCCTTGGCGGCGGAGGTGAACTCGGTCGCCGCGCGCTGCGCCTCGGTGGTGAGGCGGTCCACCTCGAGTCGGGTCCGCTCGCGCAGCTCGTTCGTCTCCCGGAGGGTGAGCGCACGCAGCTCGGCCGTCTCGCGCTCGGTCACGGAGCGCAGCTCCGTCGTCTCCAGCTCCGCGGCGGAGCGCAGGTCGGCCGTCTCGCGGGCGGTGCGCTCGCGCTGCTCGGTGGTCTCGCGCTCGGCGGCGGCCCGCAGCCCGGAGGAGTACTCCTCGGCCTCGGCCCGCCAGGTGGCGACCTCCTCGGTCGCGGCGGCCCGCAGGGCGGCGACCTCGTCGGCGACGGTCGAGCGCAGCTCGGCGACCTCGCGGTCGGCGGTCGCGCGGACGAACGCCGCGTACTGGTCCGCCTCGACCCGGACGGCGGTGGCCTCGGTCTCGGCGCGCTGGGCCAGCGCGCGGGCGTCCCGCTCGGCCGCGGCGCGCACCGCGTCGGCGTGCTCGGTGGCCTCGGCGCGCAGCTGGGCGGCGGCTGCCTCCGTCGTGCGACGCAGCTCGCCGGTCTCCCGCTCGGCGGTGCTGCGCAGGGTCGCGGCGTACTCCTCGGCGTCCGCACGCAGGTCCGCGGTCTCCGCGGCCGTGCGGCGGCGCAGCTCCGAGGTCTCCGTGTCGGCGGTCGCCCGCAGGTCCTCGGCGTAGCGCTCGGCCTCGTCCTTCACGCGCGCGGCCTCGGCCTCGGTCGTGCCGCGCAGCTCGGCGGCCGCCCGCTCGGTCTCGACCCGCAGCTCGGTGGTCTCCCGCTCGACGGTCGCCCGCAGGGTGCCCAGCTCGCGCTCCAGCGTCGTGCGGCGCTCGCTCTCCTCCGTCGCGATGGCGCTGGCGATGCGGGCGGCCTCACGCTCGGCGGAGCCGACGAGCTCCTCGGCGCGCCGCTGGGCGGAGGTGAGGGCGTGCTCGGACTCCGATGCAGCGGTGCTGCGCAGGTCCTCCGCCTCCCGCCGCGCGGTGGCGAGCAGCTCCGCGACCTCGTTCTCGGCCCGCGCCCGCATCTGGTCCGCTGCGAGCTTCGCGCGGGCGATCGCATCGGCGGCCTGGGCGTTCGCCTGGGCCACGACGTCCGAGGACTGCTCCTCGGCGGAGCGGAGGAGGTGCTCGATGCGGGAGCCGAGCCCGGAGTAGGTGGGCCGCTCCGCCTCGCGGAGCTGGCGGTGCGCCTCCGAGAGCTCGCCGGCGATCTGCATGGCCCGGGCGTCCAGCTGCTCGACCTGGCCGCGGGCGTCGGCGAGCTGCTGCTCGAGCGCCTGCAGCCGCTGCTCGACCTGGGTGCGGTCGTACCCCCGCATCACGACGGGGAAGATCGAACGCTCCTCGGGCACGGCTACCTCCTGGCACTGCTGGGCGGGTCCGGCGGACGGCGTCCGGGCGCCGGGGCGCCCGCCGGGGCCGTCGACGGCGGATCGTGCCGCAGAGCTGGCGCGGCACCGCCCCTCAGCGTAACGGTCGCGGGGACCTGCTCGGAGCGCTCGGCAGGACCTCGGGCGGGGGCCTGACCTATGGTTGATCGTCACCTCGGAAGGGATCTACTCGTGCTCCAGCGCGCTCTGGGGGCGCTCCTGTGCGTCCTGGGCCTTGTCGTCGCGGGTCTCGCCGTCGCGTCGGCGACCGTGTGGCGGGCACCTGACACCCTCTCGGCCACCGCGTCCGCCGGGTCGGACGGGACCGTCGTCATGACGGACCCGGGCGTCCTGGACCTGGCCGCCCAGGAGGTCACCGTCCGCGCCGAGGCCCCGGGCGCGACGGTGGTGCTGGCACTGGGTCGGACGGTCGACGTCGCCGCGTGGGTGGGGCAGGACCCCGTCACCCGTGTCACGGGCCTGGAGGACCGCGAGACGCTGGCCGTCGAGGAGGGACCGGCCGCACCGACGGAGCCGTCGCCCACCCCGGACCCGCAGACTCCGGCGACGGAGGACGGCGCGACCCAGGACGCGGGCACCGAGGACGCCGAGGCGGCGCCCGAGGAGACCGCCGAGGGCGAGCCGGCAGCGGAGGACGAGGCTGCTGCCGAGCCCACCGAGGTGGCCGACCCGCGTGGGTCGGACCTGTGGGTGGAGGAGGTCTCCGGCGAGGACGCCGTCGAGCTGCAGTGGCGGGCGGAGGAGGGCCGCTGGAGCGTGCTCGCCGTCTCGCTGGACGCCACCGTGGCCCCGACCCTGACGCTGACCTGGGCGCAGGAGGTCACCACGCCGTGGCTGGTCCCCGGCCTGGTCGTCGGCGCCGTCCTGTTCCTCGCCGGTGTGGCGCTCCTGCTCCTGGCCCTGCGCTCGCGGCGGTCCCGCCGGCGCCAGGAGGACGCCCCCGGCCCGTCGAGCGCGCCGCTCCCGCCCCGCCCCGCCCCGACGGCGTCCGGCGCCTCGGCCGCCGGCGCGTCGTCGGGAGCGGCGGGTGCCGTGGCGGACGGAACGGTCGCCGCCGGCGCGGCCGCCGCGACGGACCGTCCCCTGACCCGGCGCGAGCTGCGGGAGCGGCAGGCCCGCGGGCTGCCCGTTCCCGTCGTGGCGCCGACGCCGGTGCCGGCGCCCCCGGCCCCGTCGGACACGGGGTCCGCCGCCGGGAGTCCCGGCACCGACCGGCCGGCCCCGTCCGACCGGCCGGACTCGACGGGCCAGGCCGCGGAGCTGTCGGCGGTGCCGGACCGACCGACCG
>JACIXM010000213.1 GCA_014360395.1 Actinotalea sp. | reverse complement strand
TTAGCGGTGCCGGTGCGCGAGGCAGACCGGGTGGCGTCGGGGGTGTGGATCCAGCGGGTGGTACGCATGAGCTCCTCCTTCTTGCGGATGGTTCGTCAGGGGTTCGGAGCGGGTGGCGCAGCGGATGGGTCCGGGATGCGAACGCGTCCGGTCCGGCTGCTCACGGAGGGCGGACGGGAGTGGTCGGGTGCAGGCGGAGGGGGCGAGCGCAGCGGTCGGGGTGCTCGCGCAGGGGCGGCCGCGAGCGGCCGGCTGCTCACGGGCGGACGCGTGCACGCGGCGGGTGCGCGGCTGAGGAGAACCCGGTGCGGCCGCTGCGCGGACGGCTCGGGACGACGTACCGTCGGGGGGACGACGGGAGGCCGCTGTGACGTACGAGGTGACGAGGTCCGAGGACGAGTGGCGGCGGGAGCTGTCGCCGGAGGAGTACCACGTGCTGCGCCAGGCCGGCACGGAGCGGCCGTGGACCGGCGAGCTGCTGGAGGAGAAGCGCGTCGGCACCTACTCCTGCCGGGCGTGCGGACAGGTGCTGTTCACGGCCGAGACGAAGTTCGACTCCCACTGCGGCTGGCCGAGCTTCTACCAGCCGAAGGCCGGCGACGCGGTCGAGCTGCTGGAGGACCGGAGCCTGGGCATGGTGCGGACGGAGGTCCGCTGCGCGCGGTGCGGCTCGCACCTGGGCCACGTGTTCGACGACGCGCCCCAGACGCCCACCGGTGACCGGTACTGCATGAACTCGGTGTCCCTGACGTTCCAGCCCGAGACCGACGGCTCCTGATCGTGGGCGGCGGGGCTCGGACGGGCCGGGCGCGACGTCCAGGGGGGCTGGTCCGTCATGGCTGAGGGCGCCCGCAAGCCGCGTCGTCCCGCGATGCTCGACCCGCGCCAGGCCGATGAGATCCCCGGCGACGTGGACCCCGCCCTGCGGCAGGAGGTCGCGCACACGACGGCGAACGTCATCGTCCAGCAGGGCCGGGCGGCAGAGGACCCGGACCTCGTGGACCGGCTCGTCCGGCTCGTGGAGACGGAGGGGCTCGACACGGTCGCGGCGATGTGGGCCGACAGTGCACCGAACACGCTGCCCGGGGCGCTGTGGCGGCTGTACGTGCTGCGCAGCTGGGTGCTGCGGGACCCGCAGACCGTTGCCGAGCGGTACCGGATGGGCATCGCGCGGGCCGAGGTCCACGACGTCGTGGCGGGCGTGGTGAGCCCGCCCGGTCCGCAGGACGTGTCGCGGCTGGTCGACGCGGTGCTGTCGGGGGTGTTCGTCGGGGACCTCGCCGTGGCGCTCGAACGAGCCGCGGCGTTCTGCCGGGTGCTGGCGACCGGGTCGGCCCTGGACGCCGACCACGTCGAGGACCGCGACACCCATCTCGCCCGCACGCTGACGCACGGGGCCTCGGGGCTCGTGCGCACGGCGGAGGAGCTCGAGCACGCCGCCGGCCTGTGGCGGTCCGGCCACCTGGACTGAGGCGCGCGGGCGCGCCGGCGCACCTCCGCGTCAGGCTGGGGCACTGTCACTCAGCGGGTGCCCGAGGTCCGGAGGCGCGCGGGGGCGTGCCCGTGAAGGGCGCCCGGATGCTCGGCCGGAGTCGGCTGCTCGGCCGGCCGGGGAGTTTCTTGATCGGCTGCTCAGAACGGAGGCTCGCCATCGGGGCTTGTGCCTGACGTCTCGCTCTCTCGGTCGCCTCGACCTCGGCGCGCCACAGGACCGGGGCCGGACCCGCTCGGGGGCCGACGGCCGGCGGGCACCGCGGGCGGTTCCTTGACCGGCCGACGGCGACCTCGCGCCCCGTCGCGTGACGGGGCCGGCCCGCCAGGACTGGGTGGAGCGGGCGGGGGCGGGCCGGCCCCGGGTCGGGCGGGCTGGGGCCCGGCGGGCTCGGACCGACCATCGCGGGACCGGTCCGTCTCGGGCCGGGCGAACTCGGGACGGGTGGGCTCGAGCTCGCCGAGCTCGGGCGGGCCGGGCTCGAAGGGCGCCGGCACCGGGTCGCGCGTGTAGACCTGGCCCGTCCGCGAGCGCCATGTCGTGACACCGGTCTCGGGGTCGCGCTGCGGCGTCCACCGGCCATGGGTCTTCATGACGTGGTGGTGCCGGCACAACGGGTGCAGGCCGTCCGTGCGGGTCTGGTCCTCGGCGGGCCGGCGGCGGTCGTACGGCTCGATGTGGTCGATGTCGCACCACGATGCCGCGACCCCGCAGCCGGGGAAGGTGCAGGTCGGCGCGCGGTCGACGACGGCCGCCAGGACGCGCGGCGAGGGG
>JACIXM010000212.1 GCA_014360395.1 Actinotalea sp. | reverse complement strand
GCGCTCCGCCGCCGGACGGGTCGTGGGTGACCGGTGGGTCAGCACCGTCCGTCGGGACGACCCGACCACCGGTCGTCGACGCGTCGTCCGATCACTGCGAGGCGCCCTCGACGAGAGCCGCGTCGAGGGAGTCGATCGCACCGGCGAGCGTCTCCACGTGCATGCCGAGCCCCTCCGCGACCGCGTCCGCGGGAAGCTCGCCGCCGCTGACGTCCTCGAAGAACATCCCCGCCTGCGGACGGTAGCCGTCGAGGTTGCGCAGCGCCTCCTGCATCGCCTGCTCGTCGTCGCCGGCGGCCGCGACCGCGTAGTCGACGAAGAAGCCGATGTGCTCGCGCCACAGGTCGAGGAAGGCGGCGCCGTTCTCCGGGCCGGCCAGGGAGGTCACGGCCTCGGAGAGAGCGACGCTGTTCGCGTCGAGGACGCCCGCGGCAGCGGTGAAGGCCTCCGACTCCGGGCCGCCGTCGGCGGTGTACGCGGTGAAGACCGCGATGCTCGCGAGGTAGACGTGCTCCTGCAGGAGGTTGGTGAGGTCGGCGCGCAGGGTCGCGGCGTCGTCGTTCGGGTCGCCCTCGAGGTCGAGGGCGGTGTCGAAGCCGCCGGCGATGGTCGACGCCGACGCGCTGACGTGCGCCGCCGCCTCCTGCAGCTCGGCGTAGGCGGCCGGGTCACCGGCAGCCAGGGCGTCGATGGCCTCGGTCAGCGTCGTCACGTGCATCGACAGCGACTCGGCGATGGCGTCCGCCGGGAGCTCACCACCGCTGATCTCCTCGAAGAAGCCGCCGGCGGTCTGCGTGTACGCGGCGAGGTCGGCGAGGGCCTGGTCCATGCCCTCCTGGTCATCTCCGGCCCGGGCGACGGCGTAGTCGACGAAGTCGGCGATGTGTGACCGCCACACCTCGAGGAAGGTCGCGCCGTTCTCCTCGCCTGCGAGGGAGCCGATCGCCTCGGAGAGGTCCACGGAGTTCCCGTCGAGGGCGGCGGCCGCGGCCTCGAACTCGGTGGAGTCGGCCCCCGTGGTGTACGCGGTCGCGACGGCGATGCCGGCGAGGTACACGTGCTCCTGCAGCAGGGCGGTCAGGCCGGCCCGCAGGTCGGCGGCAGGCGACGCGACGTCGCCCTCCGTGCCGGTGGCGGCCGCGAGGCCGGTGGACAGCGTGAGCGCGGTCGCCGGCATGTGGGCGGCCGCGGTGCGGGCGTCGACGAACGGGTCCCCGGTGCCCATCGGCATGAGCGAGGAGAGCATCTCCTGGGTCTCCTCGTCCGTGGGCTCCGGCGCCTCCTCCCGCATCGTGTCCGCCGCGGCCGGGGCCTCCTCCGTCGTGGAGGCGGCGCAGGACGTCAGCGCGAGGGCGGCGGTGACGGCAGCGGCGGTCGCGGCCGCACGGGTGCGTGCCGTACGGGTGCGCGCCGAGCGGCCGTTAGCGGTGCCGGTGCGCGAGGCAGACCGGGTGGCGTCGGGGGTCAAGTCCCCGGTCGTGGTGTGTGACGGCTTTCGCGTGATCTTCGGGTTCAGGCGCTGAGCGCCGGGAGGGGGTCGGTGGTCACCTCCTGGGTGTCGGGAACAGCGGTGAGGCGGGCGCGGGCCAGGACGTCCAGGGACAGGTAGCGGCGCCCTTCGGCCCATTCGTCGTGCTGCTCGGCCAGGACGGCTCCGACGAGGCGGATGATCGAGGTGCGGTCCGGGAAGATCCCGACGACGTCGGTGCGCCGGCGGATCTCCCGGTTCAGGCGCTCGTTGGGGTTGTTGGACCAGATCTGGCGCCAGACGGCCTTGGGGAACGCGGTGAACGCGAGCGGGTCCGCCCGGGCGGCCTCGAGGTGATCGGCGACCTTGGGCAGCTTGTCGGCGACGGCGTCCATGAGCTTGTCGAACTGGGCGTGGACCGCGGTGGCGTCGACCTGGTCGAACACCGAGTGCAGCATCGTCTTGACCGCGGGCCAGGAGGTGGCGGGGCAGGTCGCCTTGAGGTTGAGCGTGTAGTGGGTGCGGCACCGCTGCCAGGACGCGCCGGGCAAGGTCGCGCCGATCGCGGCGACCAGGCCGGAGTGCGCGTCGGAGGTCACCAGCTGCACCCCGGTCAGGCCCCGGGCGGTCAGGTCGCGGAAGAACGCGAGCCACCCGGCGCCGTCCTCGGCGGTGGAGCAGTCGATCCCGAGGATCTCCCGATGCCCGTCGGCGTTGACGCCGGTGGCGACCATGACCGCGATGTTCACCACCCGCCCGCCCTCGCGGACCTTCACCGTCAGGGCGTCGGCGGCCAGGAACGTGTAGGGGCCGGCGTCCAGCGGGCGGGTCCGGAACGCGGCGACCTGGGCGTCCAGGTCCGCGGCCATCCGGGAGACCTGGGACTTGGACAGGCCCGTGATCCCCAGGGACTGCACGAGCTTGTCCATCCGCCGGGTGCTCACCCCGAGCAGGTAGCAGGTCGCGACCACCGAGGTCAGGGCCGCCTCGGCGCGGCGGCGTCGCTCCAGCAACCAGTCCGGGAAGTAGGACCCGGTGCGCAGCTTGGGGATCGCCACGTCGATCGTGCCGACCCTCGTGTCGAAGTCCCGGTGCCGGTAGCCGTTGCGGCTGTTGACCCGCTCCGGGGTCCGGGCGCCGTACTCGGCGCCGCAGATCGCGTCGGCCTGGGCGCCCATCAGCACGTCGATGAACGTGCCGAGCAGATCACGCAGCAGGTCCGGGCTGGCGGCGGCGAGGTGCTCGTGCAGGAAGCGGGCAGGGTCCACACTGGGTCCAGCGGTCATCGCGGGTCCTTCTCTCGAGTCGACTTGGTAGGTCTCTCGAAGAATCACGCGATGGCCGCCTCGACGTCTACGACAACCCCCTCACCGACGAGGGAGCCCGGTCGTACACCACCCTGCGGGACGCCACTCCCCGCGATGACGTCCCGGGGAGTGGTGTAGCTCGTTCGCGTGCTGCTCTGCGTCGTGGGTAACTATGCCGTCTTGATCTCGGTGTTCGCCTCCTTGATCGGTCGGGTCGGCAGTGC
>JACIXM010000211.1 GCA_014360395.1 Actinotalea sp. | reverse complement strand
GCCCGGCCGAGCCCGACCCCGGGCCGGGTGACCACCTCGACGTGCCGCCCGCGGAGCCCGTCCCCGTCGTGCTCGCGCTCGGCTCCAACCTCGGCGCGAGCGAGACCACCCTGCGTGAGGTCCTGCACGACCTCGCGGCGGTCGACGGCCTGGAGCTGACCGCCGTGTCGCCCCTCGTGCGCTCGGCGCCCGTCGGCGGCCCGGAGCAGCCGGACTACCTCAACGCCGTCGTGCTCGGCCGCACGACGCTCGCGCCCCGCGCCCTGCTGCACGCGTGCCAGGGCGTCGAGGCCCGGCACGGGCGGGAGCGGCTCGTGCGGTGGGGGCCGCGGACGGTCGACATCGACATCGTGCTCCACGGCAGCACGCTGGCGGTGACGGACGACCTGGAGCTGCCCCACCCCCGCGCGCACGAGCGAGCGTTCGTCCTGCAGCCGTGGGCCGAGATCGACCCCGAGGCGGTGCTGCCGGGCCTCGGCGGCGGACCGGTCGCCCTGCTCGCCCGCACCGCCCCCGACCGCGACGGCATCCGCTGGATGGCCCTGGACTGGTGGCGCACGCCCGAGGCCGGCTGATGCGGCGGACCCCGTGGACGCGGCTGCTGCTCGTCGCCCTGGTCACCGCCGCGGTCGCGCTCGGTGTGCTGCGGGTGGTCGAGAGCCGCGGGGGGACGGTGCTGCCGGTACCGCTGCTGTCCGTCGTCGTCATCGCCCTGCTCGCAGCGGTCGTCCTCGCGCTCGGCCGGCAGGTGCGGCAGGTGCGGGACGGACGCCGGCGCGGGACGGACCCCATCGTCGCGGCCCGGACGGTCGTCCTCGCGACGGCCTCCGCGCACACGGGAGCCCTGCTCGTCGGCTGGTACGCCGCGCACGTGCTGCTCGTCGTCGGCGACCTCGCGATCGACGCCCGGCGGGAGGTCGCCGTCTCCGCCGGCGTCGCCGGTGCGGGCGCCCTGCTCCTCGTCGTGGCGGGTCTGGTCGCCGAGCGGTGGTGCGAGGTGCGCGACCGTGACGACGACCGCGACGGGCCCGCCGGGACCGCCACCGAGGGGGCCGTCTGATCGCGTCGGTCGGCGGTGCGAGGATGGCCGCATGAACGACGGTCCTTTCGACCCGCAGGGGGTCGTGTGGCAGCGGGTCTCACCCCGCCTGACGACGGTGCGGCTCATCTCGACGGCGGGCGCCCTCGCCGTGCCGCTGCTCGTCACGCTCGCCATCGCGGTCCTGGGGAGCGCGACCTGGCTGTGGGCGCTCCCGGCCGCCGTGCTCGCCGTCGGCGTCTGGGCGGCGGTGCTCGTCCCGCGCCAGGTCCGCGCGATCGGCTACGCGGAGCGCGACGAGGACCTGCTCATCCGGCGCGGCATCCTCTTCCGCGCGCTCGTCGTGGTCCCCTACGGGCGGATGCAGCTCGTCGACGTCCAGGCCGGCCCGCTGGACCGCTGGGGCGGCATCGCCAAGCTCCAGCTCCACACGGCGGCGGCGTCCACGGACGCGGTGATCCCGGGTCTGCCGCCGGAGGAGGCGGCACGGCTGCGCGACCGCCTCGCGGCGCGCGGCGAGGCGCGCCTGGCGGGTCTGTGAGCGTCCCCGACGGCGAGCCCGAGCTCGTCTGGCGCCGCTTCCACCCGGTCACCCCCGTCGTCAAGGGGTGGAAGATCTTCGTCGTGCTGCTCCTCGTCGCCGGGCAGCAGGTGTCGGTCAACGTGTCCTCGGCGCAGCAGGCCGTCGACACGCTCGGCTGGTGGCCCGTCGCCGGCGTGCTCGTGCTGGGGCTGCTCCTCGGCGTCGGGTACTCCGCGCTCGCCTGGCGGATGACGCGCTACGCCATCGGGGAGGAGGCGGTCCACCTGCGGCAGGGCGTCCTGTTCCGGCAGCACCGTGCCGCGCGCCTGGACCGGATCCAGGCGATCGACGTGGTCCAGCCGCTGCTCGCCCGGGTGATCGGCCTCGCCGAGCTCAAGGTCGAGGTGGCCGGCGGCGCCGGCTCCGCGGTCGAGCTGTCCTTCCTGCGGGAGACCGAGGCCCAGCAGCTGCGCGCCGAGATCCTCGCCCGGGCCGCCGGGGTCCGCGTCGGCAGGGTCCCGTCCGGTTCCCTCCCGCCCGGCGTGCCACCCGCCACACCACCCGGCGCCATGCCGCCCGGTGCTGGCCCGGTCCCCGACGTCCCGTCGTTCGGCCCGGCGGCGACGGCTCCCGAGCGGGAGGTCCTGGCCGTCCCGCCCGGCCGGCTGGTCGCGTCGATCCTGCTGTCCGGGGCCGCCGTCGTCACGGCCGCCGCGGTGCTGGGGATCCTCGTCCTGGCGGTCGCCCTCGGCGAGGTGGGCCCGGTCCTGGCCGCCTTCCCCGTGCTCCTGGGGACCGCCGGCTACCTGGTGCAGCGCTTCAACAGCGAGTTCGGCTTCCGGGCCGCGCTGTCCCCGGACGGCATCCGGTTGCGTCACGGCTTCACCTCCGCCCGCGCGCAGACGCTGCCACCGGGTCGCGTGCAGGCGGTCAGCGTCGTGCAGCCGCTGCTGTGGCGGCGGCATGACTGGTGGCGCGTCCAGGTCAACGTGGCCGGCTACGGCCTGGCCGACCAGCAGGACGTGAGCGTCCTGCTGCCGGTGGGGGACCGGGAGGAGGCGCTCCTGGCCCTCTGGCTCGTCCAGCCCGACCTGGGCACCGAGGACCCCCGGGGGCTGCTCGGGCACGCGCTGTCCGGTGACGGGGCCGACGGCGGGTTCGTCACGAGCCCCCGCCGGGCGCGCTGGCTGGACCCCCTGTCCTGGCGGCGCAACGGCTTCGCGCTGACGGACCGGGTGCTCCTGTCCCGCAGCGGGCGCCTCGTGCGCCGCCTCACCGTGGTGCCCCACGAGCGCACCCAGTCCCTCGGGCTCGTCCAGGGGCCCTGGCAGCGGCGCCTGCGCCTCGCCTCCTTCGCCCTGCACTCCACCCCCGGTCCGGTCGCCCCCGAGGTCCCGCACCTGGACGAGGACGTCGCGGGGCAGCTCCTGGGTGAGCAGGCGCAGCGCGCGCGGACCGCGCGCGCCGCCGCGGGGCCCGAGCGCTGGATGGCCCAGCTGCAGGCCGCGACGACACCGGCGGCCCCGCCCGCACACCGGTTCCCGCACGCCGGTGCGACGCCCCCGCCTCCGCCACCCCCGCCGGTCCCCGCCCCGCCGGTCCCCGCCCCG
>JACIXM010000210.1 GCA_014360395.1 Actinotalea sp. | reverse complement strand
TCCGCGGGCGGCACGTCGAGGTGGTCACCCGGCCCGGGGTCGGGCTCGGCCGGGCCGGGGGACGCGTCGACCGGGTGCTCGGGACCGGCGACGGGGTCCGCCGGCTCGTCGACGGCCTCCGTCGGCTCGTCGGCCAGGACCTCCGGCTCGTCGACCGGCTCGACGAGCGGCACCGACACCCCTGCCAGCACGTCCGCGACCGCGACGACGGCGGGCGGGGTGTCGGCGCCCGCCTCCTCCTGGGCCGCGCGGGCGGCGTGGCGTCCGGCCCGGCGTCCCACGACCGGCGGTCGCGTCCGGCTGCGGTGGATCTCGACGGTGACGTCCTCGAACGGCACCGGGATGGGCGCCTGGGGCTTGTGCAGGACGACGTCGACCGCGTGGACGCCGGCGTGCTCGAGGACGACGGCCGCCACCCGCTCGGCGACGGTCTCGATGAGGTCCACCGGGTCACCGGCGAGCACCGCCGCGACCTGGGTCGCCACCGCGCCGTAGTCGACCGTGAGGTCGAGACGGTCGGACGACGCGGCGGGGCGGGTGTCGACGTGCAGGACGACGTCGGCGACGAAGGTCTGGCCGTCCCGGCGCTCGTGCTCGAACACCCCGTGGAAGCCGGTCGCGCTGATCCCCCGGATGCGGATGCGGTCGACGGCGTCGGCCGCGTCGTGGGGGGTCGTCCCGACCGGTCCCGTGCCGTCCGCGCCGGGACCCGCGGTCCACGTCGTCGCGTCGTCCATCCCGTGCCCTCCCGTCCCTGCGGTCATCCTCGTGCCCCCGCCCCGGTGCCCAGCCGGCGGGCCGCCGTCCAGGCCGCGGNGACGCGCACCGCGTCGGCCGTGGCCGGGACGTCGTGGACCCGGACGCACCAGGCGCCCGCCGCGGCCGCCAGTGCGCTGACCGCCGCGGTCGCCGCGTCGCGCCCCTCCGGCGGTGCCGGGGCGCCGTCGGGGCCGGCGAGCAGGTGGCCCAGGAAGCGCTTGCGGGAGGCACCCACGAGCACCGGGCGTCCGAGCGCGAGCAGCGCGTCCAGGTGGGCCAGCAGCGGCCAGTTGTCGCTGCCGGGCTTGGCGAACCCCAGGCCCGGGTCGAGCACGACCTGCTCGGGGCGCACGCCGGCGGCGACGAGCGCGTCGAGGCGGCCCGCGAGCTCGTCGCGGACGTCGGTCACGACGTCGTCGTAGGTCGCGAGCGCGTCCATGACGTCCGCGTGGCCGCGCCAGTGCATCGCGACGTAGACCACACCGGTCGCGGCCACCACCTCGGCCATCGCCGGGTCCGCCAGCCCGCCCGACACGTCGTTGACGAGGAGCGCGCCGGCCTCGACCGCCGCGGCGGCGACGGCCGCGCGGGTCGTGTCGACGCTGACGACGGCGCCCGCCCCGGCGAGCTCCCTCACGACGGGCAGGACGCGACGCCGCTCCTCCTCCACCGGCACGCGGGCGGCCCCGGGGCGGGTCGACTCCCCACCGACGTCGAGGACGTCCGCGCCCTCCGCCATCAGTCGCCGTCCGTGGGCGATCGCCGCGTCCGGCTCGAACCAGCGCCCGCCGTCGCTGAAGGAGTCGGGGGTGACGTTGACGACCCCCATGACGAGCGCCCGCTCGGCGGACGCCCGGCGCAGGGTGTCCGGCAGCGGCTCCGGCGTGACCGCCCGCTCCCGCGGAGCGGCGGGCAGGGGCGTGGGGGGCACCGGACCAGCCTAGGGCCGCGTCAGCGACCGAGGATGAGGCTCATGGCCTCGGCCCGTGTCGCCGCGTCGCGCATCTGCCCGCGGACGGCGGAGGTCAGGGTGCTCGACCCCGGCTTGCGCACCCCGCGCATCGACATGCACAGGTGCTCGCACTGCATGACGACGATGACGCCCTTGGGGCGGAGGATCTCCACGAGCGTGTCCGCCACCTGCGTGGTGAGCCGCTCCTGGACCTGCGGCCGACGGGCGAAGACGTCGACGAGGCGGGCGAGCTTGGACAGGCCCGTGACGCGGCCGTCGTCCCCGGGGATGTAGCCGACGTGCGCGACGCCGTGGAAGGGGACGAGGTGGTGCTCGCACGTGGAGAAGACCTCGATGTCCTTGACCAGGACCATCTCGTCGTGGCCGCCGATGTCGAAGGTCACCGCGAGCACGTCGGCCGGGTCCTGGTTCAGGCCCGAGAACACCTCGGCGTAGGCGCGGGCGACGCGGGCCGGGGTGTCCCGCAGGCCGTCGCGGTCCGGGTCCTCACCGACCGCGAGCAGCAGCTCGCGGACCGCGCGCTCGGCGCGCTCGGCGTCGTACAGCACGGGGGGCATGGCCATCTCCTCGTCGGTCGGTCCCCCCGGAAGCGGCATCTCGTCGGCGGTGTGCACCATGTCAGCTGGTCCTGCCCGGGTCGACGACACCGCCGGGCGGCACCTCGCCGATCGGGTTGGCGGGGTGCTCGTCCTTGGCCGCGGCGGCCTCGTCCTGCGGCACCACGTGGCCGTTGCCCGCCGCCTGCTCGGCGGGGGTGCGGACGGGCGGGATGTCCGAGACCGGCCGGGCCTCGCTGGAGAGCCACACCTGCCGGGGCTCGCGCTTGACGACGTCCGCGAAGACCTCGGCGAGCTCGGCCTGGTTGAGCGTCTCCCGCTCGAGCAGCTCGACGACGAGCCGGTCCAGCACGTCGCGGTACTGCTGGAGGATCTCGTAGGCCTCGTCGTGCGCGAAGTCCATGAGGCGGCGCACCTCGGCGTCGACGATGAACGCGACCTGCTCGGAGTACTCCCGGCCGTGCCCGCGGTCCATCCCGACGAACGGCTCGCCGTCGGCCTGGCCCAGCTTCACCGCGCCGACCTTCTCGCTCATGCCGTACTGGGTGACCATCTTGCGGGCGATGGCGGTCGCCTTCTCGATGTCGTTGGAGGCGCCGGTGGTCGGGTCGTGGAAGACCACCTCCTCCGCGACGCGGCCACCCATCGCGTAGGCGAGCTGGTCCATCAGCTCGTTGCGCGTCGTGGAGTACTTGTCCTCCGCCGGCATGACCATCGTGTAGCCGAGCGCCCGGCCCCGCGGGAGGATCGTCACCTTGGTCACCGGGTCGGTGTACCGCAGTGCCGCCGCCACCAGGGCGTGCCCGCCCTCGTGGTACGCGGTGATCTTCTTCTCCTTGTCGTTCATCAGCCGGGTCCGCTTCTGCGGGCCGGCGATGACGCGGTCGATCGCCTCGTCGAGCTCCCGGTTGCCCACCAGCGTCCCGGCGGACCGCGCGGTCAGCAGCGCGGCCTCGTTGAGCACGTTGGCCAGATCCGCACCCGTGAACCCGGGGGTGCGCTTGGCGACGGCGTGCAGGTCGACGTCGGGCGCGACCGGCTTGCCCTGGGCGTGCACCCGCAGGATCCGCTCCCGCCCCGCCAGGTCCGGCGCGTCGACGGAGATCTGCCGGTCGAAGCGCCCCGGGCGCAGCAGCGCCGGGTCGAGGATGTCGGGCCGGTTCGTGGCGGCGATGAGGATGACGTTCGCGTTGACGTCGAAGCCGTCCATCTCGACGAGCATCTGGTTGAGCGTCTGCTCGCGCTCGTCGTGCCCGCCGCCCATGCCGGCGCCGCGGTGGCGGCCGACGGCGTCGATCTCGTCGATGAAGACGATGGCCGGGGCGTTCTGCTTGGCCTGCTCGAACAGGTCGCGCACGCGGGAGGCGCCGACGCCGACGAACATCTCGACGAAGTCCGAGCCGGAGATGGAGTAGAACGGCACGCCGGCCTCGCCGGCGACGGCGCGGGCCAGCAGCGTCTTGCCGGTGCCCGGCGGGCCGTAGAGCAGGACGCCCTTGGGGATCTTCGCGCCGACGGCCTGGAACTTGGCCGGGTCGGCGAGGAACTCCTTGATCTCCTGCAGCTCCTCGACGGCCTCGTCGACGCCGGCGACGTCGCCGAACGTGACCTGCGGCGTCTCCTTGGAGACGAGCTTGGCCTTGGACTTGCCGAACTGCATGACCCGGGAGCCGCCGCCCTGCATGCGGGACAGGAAGAACCAGAAGAGGGCGATGATGATGATGAACGGCAGGAGGAGGCCCAGCAGGCTCTGCCACCAGGACGTGCGCGGGACCTCCGAGTCGTAGCCGCCCTCGGGGTCGGCCGCCACGATGGCGGCCACCACGTCCTCACCCTGCGGGGCGACGTAGTAGAACTGCACGCTCGTGCCCTTGTCCTCGAAGTCCTCGGACAGGGTGAGGTCCACGCGCTGCTGGCCGTCGACGATGCGGACCTGCTCGACGGTGTCCCCGGCGAGGAGCTCCAGGCCCTGGGACGTGTCGATCCGCTGGACGCCGGGCGCCATGAACGAGGTCGCCCCGATCCACAGGATGACCACCGCCAGGAGGATCCAGATGGCGGGTCCGCGGGTGAGCTTCTTGACGTTCATGGGCAGCGGGCGGGGCCCTCGTCCCTCCGGGTCGCAGGATGATCTGGGGGAACGCTACCCGCTCGACCCTGGGAAACCCCCGGGTGTTCGCCCAGGGCAGGACTGCATCCGCCGGGCCCCCGGAACCCGTAGTCCGGTGCCCTCGCGCACGCCGCCGCGCCGGCGGCCGGCCGGGGTCAGTCGCTGTAGACGTGCGGGGCGAGGGTGCCGACGAACGGCAGGTTCCGGTACTTCTCCGCGTAGTCCAGTCCGTAGCCGACGACGAACTCGGTGGGGATGTCGAAGCCGACGTACCGCACCTCCACGTCGACCTTGGCGGCCTCCGGCTTGCGCAGCAGGGTCGCGATCTCGACCGAGGCCGCCCCGCGGGTGCGCAGGTTCGACAGCAGCCAGGACAGCGTCAGGCCGGAGTCGATGATGTCCTCGACGATGAGGACGTGGCGGCCGGTGAGGTCGGTGTCGAGGTCCTTGAGGATCCGCACCACGCCCGAGGACGTCGTGCCGGCGCCGTAGGAGGAGACCGCCATCCAGTCCATCTCGACCGGGGAGTGCAGCCGCCGGGCCAGGTCGGCCATGACCATGACCGCGCCCTTGAGGACGCCGACCAGGAGCAGGTCACGCCCGGCGTAGTCGGCGTCGATGTCGGCGGCCATCGCGTCCA
The DNA here is from genome assembly GCA_014360395.1 of Actinotalea sp. Lineage (GTDB taxonomy): Bacteria > Actinomycetota > Actinomycetes > Actinomycetales > Cellulomonadaceae > Actinotalea. Next base: position 2,278 of record JACIXM010000210.1, on the reverse strand, counting down.
GCCGGGAACCGATCTGCTCCTCGGTCAGGAGCACCCGCTCGAGGTCCTGTCCCATGTCCGCCGCGTCCACCCAGGTCCCCGTCCTCGCTCGTGTGCTGGTCGTGCGCGTCCCGCTCGTCGTGGGCGCCGCCCTCGTCGAGGGCGTCGCCGTGGCCGTCCCCTACGGCCCGACGTCGCCGACGCCGACCGTCAGCCTGCCACACCGACGCCGTGCCCGGCGCCCGCCCGGCAGGGCCACCGGCCCCTGCCCGCGCCAGTCGGTGAGGAGCGCGTCGACGGCGAGCACGTGGACCCGGTGCAGCGCCCCGTCCGGCACACCGGCACGCACGAGCGCCGCCCGCAGGGCGCGGTGGCGCACCGCGGCCGGTGCCGCGGCGAGGACGTCGAGGTCGAGCCGGACCTCCACCGCGGCGTCCTTCTGAGCGGCGTCCGGCTCCAGCGGTTCGCCGTCGACCAGGGCACCGTCCACCAGGGCGCCGGCCAGCAGGTCCTCGGCGAGGCGGGTCAGGGCGTCGTCGTCGGCGGCGAGCTGGTCGGCGGTGCGGGCGAGGGCCGGCGCGACGCCCGGGCCGAGGACCTCCTCCAGGACGGGGAGCACGGCGTGGCGTACACGGCTGCGCAGCGGCGGGGCGCCGGGGGCGTTCGTCGGGTCGTGCCACGGCGTCAGGCCCAGGGCCCGGCACGCCTGCTCGGTCCCGGCGCGGCGCTCGGCGAGGAACGGCCGGCGCAGGACGCCGCGGCGGGCGGGCATCCCCGCCAGCGAGCGGGCGCCGGAGCCGCGGGCGAGCCGCAGCAGGACGGTCTCGGCCTGGTCGTCCAGGGTGTGCCTGAGCAGGACCGCCGCGGCGCCGCGGGCCCGGGCCTCCTCGTCCAGCGCCGCGTACCGGACGGTGCGCGCCGCCGCCTCCGGGCCGCCCCCGCCAGGCGGGACGACGACGGTCCGCACGACGACCGGCGCGAGGCCGAGCGCCGTGCACTGCCGGGCGGCAGCCTGCGCGACCGCGGCGCTGCCGGGTTGCAGCCCGTGGTCGACGACGACGGCCCCGGCACGCAGCCCGGCGCGGGGCGCGACGAAGGCGGTGGCGGCGGCCAGGGCGAGGGAGTCCGCCCCGCCGGAGCACGCGACGAGGACGAGGGCGCCGGGGTCGAGGTCGGCGAGCGCGGCCCGGACGGCGACGCGCTGGGCGGCGACCGCCGGGTCGGGGCCGGTCACGACGCCCGCCGCTCGCCGCGGCCGCCCGGCGTCACGTCAGCCGTGCACGCGCCGGACCCAGGCGCGGGGGTCGGCGAGCTCGCGGGGCGTGGGCAGCGCGGCCGGGTCCTGCCACACCGGGTCGAGCGCGAAGCGCCCGCCGCTGCGCCGCACGCCGCGGACGAAGCGGGCGCCGTCGGCGTACTGGGCGAGCTTGGCGTCCATCCCGATGAGGCGGCGGACGACGCGCTCGAGCCCGCGGGCCCGGCGGCGCCGGGCGGTCATGCGGGCCCGCAGCCGCGTCAGGCTGGGGATCGCGCGCCGGCCGACGGCGTCCATGGTGACGTCGGCGTGGCCCTCCAGCAGCGCCATGACCGCGGTGACCCGCTCGACGCGCGCGCGCTGCTCGGCGTCGAGGGCGAGGTCGAGCACCGACCAGTCCTCGGCGAGCCGGCCCTCGCGCCACGCCCGCACCCCGCGGGTGGCCGCGGCGGCGACGTCGGTGAGGGAGTCGCTGCCGCCGAGGTCGTGGGCGAGCGTCTCGACCTCGCGGCGCAGGTGGTCGGCGAGCCAGGGCGCGGCGGCGAACTGCAGGGCGTGCGTCTGCTCGTGCACGCAGACCCACAGTCGGAAGTCGGTGGGGTCGGCCGACAGGGCGTGCTCGACGTGCAGGACGTTGGGGGCGACCAGGAGCAGCCGGCCGCCGTCCCCGCCGGGCCCGAACGGGTCGTACTGCCCCAGCACGCGGCCGGCCAGCAGCGCCAGGAGCGACGCCGTCTGCGCCGTCGCCGCGCTGGGCACCCGGCGGGGCTCCGCGCCGCCGGCGGGGGCCAGCACGTCCCCCATCAGGGCCTCGAACGACTGCGCCGCCGCGCGCGCCCAGCCCGGCCGGTCGACGACGAGGACCTCCGCGGTGAGCTCCTGCGTCCCGGCGACCTCCAGGGACGGGCCGAGCCGCGAGGCGCGCAGGGCGAGGGGCCGCGCGCGCCGGGCGGCGTCGCGCAGCTCGTCGACGACCTGGACGAGCTCCTCCCGGCTGCGTGTCGGACCGGGCGCCACGAGCCGGCCGGCCCACCGCCCGGCGGA
>JACIXM010000021.1 GCA_014360395.1 Actinotalea sp. | reverse complement strand
GCCAGGGCCCGGCCCAGTCGGTTCATGACATCGAGGCGGGCAGCAATGGTCAGCACTTACTGGACAATACAGCAGCGACTGAACCGGTTGCCCGGCTCGGGTGGTTCTAGCGGCGGGCGGCGATGTAGCGGCTGTAGGTGGTGCCTGCCCCTACGGCGTGTCGTTCGAGGGTGGTCTTGTTGTAGCCGAGGATCTCGGCCAGCACCGGGATCGGGCTTGTCTTCGCGAGCTCGCCCAGAGTGCCCAGGCGGGCGGCGCGGGTTGAGCAGACGATTTTCAGCCGTTGGCGCAGATGAGCTGCGCTGATGTGCCGGCCGGGGGAGTGGCCTCTGAAGATCCATGGGGTGTTGGGGTGCGCGGCCGTCCTGCCGTGTCCCGGCTCGGCGAAGAGCTGTCGCAGCGGCTCGTCGAGCGGTGGCGGCAGGACGACCGGCGTGGCGCCGACGGTGATGGCGACCAGGTTCTCGGTCACGGTGCCGCGATCCCAAGTGAGACGGACGACGTCTTCGATCTGCTGACCGAGGACCAGGACGAGGACCGCGGCGAGGCGGTCCCTGGGAGTGAGGTCTTCGTCGTGGACGACAGCCTGGACGGCGCGGTCTTGTTCGGCGGATGGGAGCTTGTCGGCGGTGCCGCGCCGGTGGGGTTGCATGCGAAGGCCGGGTTCGACGAGATGGGTCCTGCTCGCCCAGGCGAGGAACCGGCTGGCGACCTCCCGGGTCGACGGTCCGCCGGCCTGCCAGGCATCGAGGTCGGTCTGCGTGAGCTGGCCAAGGGTGGTGCCGCGCGCGGTGAGCCAGGTCAGGAAGTCGATGGTGACGGTCGTGGTCTGCTTCGAGCGCAGGAAGGTGCCCTGGGTGACCTCGCCCGGCGCGGCGTTCATCCGGCGGATGAGGTGCCAGCGGACGAAGCGGCGGACGACGTCGCGGTGCTCGCCCTCGGGGAACTTGGTGAGCGCCTGGTCGCTCCAGCTGGTAAACCGGGCCAGGAGTTCGTCTCTGCGGGGCAGGGCGCCGTGCTCGACGAGGAGGCCGCGGACGTAATCGCGGGTGCGCGATGCGGGCAGCGCGTCGAGGGACTCGTGGTCGATCGCGGGTGCGATGGCGAGGTCGGCGAGAAAGGTGGTGACGTGGGGTTGGTTGATCCAGGTCAGGCCGCTGTTGGGTCGGTCCATCGCCTTCAGGGCCGCCGCCACCGGGACGAGGGTGGGATGCATCTTCTCGGTGTCGGGGTTGGTCAGGAGTTGGTCGACGGTCGCCGAGAGCACGCACCGCCAGCAGCGGCCGCCGGAGTGCAGTTCGTCCTCGGCGCCG
>JACIXM010000209.1 GCA_014360395.1 Actinotalea sp. | reverse complement strand
TCGGGTAGCGTTCGGCGGGTGACCACCGAGCGCACCGCCCCGTCCACGGCGGCCGCGGTGACGGAGGACCTCCGTCACCGCGTCGCCGCCGCCTTCCCCGCGCTGCGGGCCGACCTCGAGGCGCTCGTGCGCATCCCGAGCGTCTCGGCCCCGGCCTTCGACCAGGAGCACGTCTCCGCCTCCGCCGTCGCTGTGGCCGACCTGCTGCGCGCGGCCGGTATGCCGGACGTCCGGGTCCTCACGGCGACCCGCGACGACGGCGTCGTGAGCCGTCCCGCCGTCGTCGCGCGCCGTCCCGGGCCGCCTGGCGCCCCGACCGTCCTCCTGTACGCCCACCACGACGTCCAGCCACCGGGACGCGACGAGGACTGGCAGACGCCGCCCTTCGAGCCCACCGAGCGCGACGGGCGCCTCTACGGCCGCGGCGCGGCCGACGACAAGGCGGGTGTCCTCGCGCACCTGGGCGCGCTGCGCGTGCTCGGCGACGACCTGCCGGTCGGCGTCACCGTCTTCGTCGAGGGGGAGGAGGAGATCGGCTCGCCGACCTTCGTGGACTTCCTCACCGAGCACCGGGAGCTCCTCGCCGCCGACGTCATCGTCGTGGCGGACTCGACGAACTGGTCGGTCGGGGTGCCCGCGCTGACGACGAGCCTGCGCGGCCTCGTCGACTGCGAGGTGGAGGTGGCCGTCCTGGAGCACGCGGTGCACTCGGGCATGTACGGCGGGCCGGTGCTGGACGCGCCGACCCTGCTCGCCCGCCTCATCGCCACGCTGCACGACGACGACGGCGAGGTGGCGGTGACCGGGCTGCACCGCGCCGGCGAGCCCGAGGTCGACCTGGCCGAGGACGCCTTCCGGGCCGACGCCTCCGTGCTGCCGGGCGTCCGACTGGCCGGCACGGGCACCCTCACCGGGCGGATGTGGACCAAGCCGGCCCTGTCGGTCATCGGCATCGATGCCACGCCGGTCGCCCAGGCCTCGAACACGATCGCGCCCCGGGCGCGTGCCAAGCTCTCGCTGCGCATCCCGCCCGGCCAGGACCCCGCCGCGGCCGCCGCGGCCCTGCGGGCCCACCTGGAGGGCCACGCCCCGTTCGGCGCCCGCGTCACGGTCGTCGACGGCGAGCTGGGCAAGGCGTTCCAGGCGCCTGCGGACTCCGCCGCCATGCGGACGGCCCGGGGTGCCTTCGCGGACGCGTGGGGCACCGAGCCGGTCGACATCGGGGTCGGCGGCTCCATCCCGTTCATCGCCGACCTGCTCGAGGTGTTCCCGGACGCGGCGATCCTCGTGACCGGCGTGGAGGACCCCGACAGCCGGGCCCACGGAGCCAACGAGTCCGTGCACCTGGGTGAGCTCCAGAAGGTCGTGCTCGCCGAGGCGCTGCTCCTGGCGCGCCTGGGGACGGACCGCGCCGCCGGGTGAGTCTCAGCGCTCGGCGTCGCGCACCTGCTCCCCGCGGTGCGCGACGTCGAGCGCGGTGGCCCACGCCACGACGTCGTCGGGAAGCTCGGGGCCCGTGGCGTCCGCACC
>JACIXM010000208.1 GCA_014360395.1 Actinotalea sp. | reverse complement strand
CCCACGCCACGACGTCGTCGGGAAGCTCGGGGCCCGTGGCGTCCGCACCGAGGAGGACGGCGACGTCCGGCGCCGGGACGCGGGCGCCGGAGCGGGCGAGGAAGCGGCCGGCGACGAGGCCGCGCGCCGACAGCTCGCCGCGGCGACGGAAGACCTGCTCGAGGTAGACGACCCGCGGGTCCCAGCCCAGCACGCGGGTGGTGATCTCCACCGGGTCCCCCAGACGCAGCGAGCGGCGGTACGTCATCGTCGACGCCGCCACGACCGGGTACCACCCCTCCCGGCGCAGGAGCGGGAACGCCCCGAGGTCGGCCAGCAGGTTGCTCCGCGCGATGTCCATCATCTGCAGGTACACGCCGTTGTTCACGTGCAGGTAGAAGTCGAGGTCCCCGGGTCGCACGCGGGTCCGCGTGACGGAGGGCTCGAGGATCGTCCGGCCCGGCACCGGACGCCGGGGGATCGTGGACGCGATGGTCAGCTGGATCTGTCGGCTCACCGCGGCGACGTTACCCCGCCGGGCACGACGGCACGGGGCCTGCGTCAGACGGGCGGTGCCGGGTCGTACTGGATCGCCCTGCGGACCACCCGCGCCACGGCCGGCGACTCGAGGCGGGCGACCAGGTGCAGGGCCATGTCGATGCCCGCGCTCACCCCTGCAGCGGTGACGACGTCGCCGTCGTCGACGAAGCGCGCCTCCGTGTCCAGCAGCACGCTGGGGTCGATGCGGGCGATGTCGTCGAACGCGTCCCAGTAGGTCGTGGCCGGTCGCCCGGCGAGCAGGCCGGCGGCGGCGAGCACGCGGGCCCCGGTGCACACGCTCGTCACGAGCGGCGTCGTCGCACGGACCCGCCGCAGCCACGCGAGGTGCTCCTCGTCGGCGGCGAGTGCCCGCGTCCCCTCGCCTCCCGGGTACACGAGGACGTGCAGGGGCCCGATGTCGTCGATGCCCCGGTCCGGGACGATCCGCAGGCCCTTGGCGCACCGCACGCCGTTGCCGTCGGGGGAGAACGTCAGCACGCTCGGGCGCAGGGCCGACCGCTGCGCCCACGCGGTGAGGACCTCGTACGGCCCGGCGACGTCGAGCTCCTCGGCGCCGTCGAACACGAGGATGCCCACCCGCAGGGGATCACCGGTCGCCACGGCCACCCTCCTCAAGGTCGTGCGGTCGCCCCCGACCGCCGGTCGTTCGGCCTACAGGCCCGGCAGTGCGAGCATCTGGTCCAGCGCCACCCGGGCCCAGTGCGCGTCGTCGGCGTCGACGACGACCCGGTTCACCGTGCGCCCCTCCACCAGCGACTCGAGGGTCCACACCAGGTGCGGCAGGTCGATGCGGTTCATCGTGGAGCAGAAGCACACGGTCGAGTCGAGGTAGTGCACCTCGAGCTCCGGGTGCTGCGCCGCGAGCCGGCGGACGAGGTTCAGCTCGGTGCCGATCGCCCACGCCGAGCCGGGTTCGGCCGCCTCGAGCGCCCGGACGATGAACTCCGTCGAGCCGACCATGTCCGCCGCGGTGACGACCTCGTGCGTGCACTCGGGGTGGACCAGGACGGTCACGCCCGGCACCTTCGCGCGCATCTCGCTGACGTTGCGGGCCGTGAAGCGCCCGTGCACCGAGCAGTGCCCGCGCCACAGGATCATGCGCGCCGACTCGAGCTCGTGCGGGGCGAGGCCGCCGCCGGGCCGGCGCGGGTCGTACACGACGCAGTCCTCCAGGCTCAGGCCGAGCTGGAGCACCGCGGTGTTGCGGCCCAGGTGCTGGTCGGGCATGAACAGGACCTTGCCGTCGCCGTCGGCCCCGCCGATCTGGTCGAAGGCCCAGCGCAGGGCCACCTGGGCGTTGGACGAGGTGCACACGGTGCCGCCGTGGCGGCCCGTGAAGGCCTTGATCGCCGCGGAGGAGTTCATGTAGGTGACGGGGATCGTCCGGTCGGCGACACCGGCGTCGCGCAGGACCTCCCAGGCCTCCTCGACCTGTTCGATGGCGGCCATGTCGGCCATCGAGCAGCCCGCGGCCAGGTCCGGCAGGACCACCTTCTGACCCGGTCCGGTCAGGATGTCGGCGGACTCCGCCATGAAGTGGACGCCGCAGAAGACCACGTGCTCGGCGTCGGGCCGCGCGGCGGCCTCCCGCGCGAGCTTGAAGGAGTCGCCCGTCACGTCGGCGAACTGGATGACCTCGTCCCGCTGGTAGTGGTGGCCCAGGACGAACACGGCGTCGCCGAGCGTCGCACGGGCGGCCCGCGCGCGCTCGACGAGGTCCGGGTCGCTCGCCGCGGGCAGGGTCCCGGGACACTCGACGCCCCGCTCGGAGGCGAGGTCCCGTCCCTGGCCGAGGAGGAGGAGGGCCGAGGGCGTCGGCTCGACGAACCCGCCGGTGCCCGGCTCCGGGCTGGTCGCGGCGCCCGTGGCGCTGGTCGCGGTGCTCACGTGCGGAATTCTCCCACAGGGCGCCGGCCGTCCGGAGGTCCCGGACGGCACCTCGAGGCCGGTGCGGCACCATGAGCCGGTGCGCATCCTCGTCGCCCCGGGCCGCTTCGACGACCTCCTCACCTCCGTCCAGGCGGCGGAGGCCATGACCGCCGGCTGGTCCGCGGGCGCTCCCCACGACACCGTCGTCCGGCTCCCGCTCGCCGACGGCGGTCCCGGCCTGCTCGAGGCGGTCCGGTCGGTGCGCGGTGGGGACCTGCTGCCCGTGACCGTCCCGGGCCCGGCGGGCGCGCCGACGCCCGTGCCGGTGCTCGTCGTCGACGGTCCGGGCGGGCCCACGGCGTACCTCGAGGCCGCCCTCGCGCTCGGCAGGCACCTGCTGCCCGCCGATGACGGACCGGGCGTCGCGGGCGGCAGCTCCTACGGGCTCGGGCTGCTCCTGCGCGCGGTGCTGGACCAGGGGGTCCGGCGCGTCGTCGTCGCGGTCGGGGGAGTGGTGACCCACGACGCCGGGGCGGGCCTGCTGGCCGGACTGGGGCTGCCCTCGGGGGCTCTGCGGGGTGGCGGGGCCGCGCTGGCGGAGGTGTCCGGCGAGGACCTCGACGGTCTGGCCGGGCTGCGCCGGGAGCTCGCGGACGTGGACCTGCTCGTCGCGGTCGACTCCGACGCGCACCTCCTGGGTCTGCACGGCACGAGTGCGGCGCTGGGGTCGGCCCGCACGGTGCCCGCGGACGTGGCGCAGCAGCTGGAGCGGGCCCTCAGCGCGTTCGCGCACCGGGTGGGCGACGTCGTGGCCCGGGACACCGTCCGCCGCGACCTGCTTGCGCCGCCGGCTGACGGGCGCGAGCAGACGCGACGCCTGGCCCAGGTGCCCGGGGCGGGTGCCGGGGGCGGGCTCGGCTTCGCGCTGGCCGCGCTCGGGGGCCGGCTCCTGCCCGGCGCGCGGGTCGCCGCCGACGTCCTCGATCTCGCCGGCCGCCTCGGTGAGGCGGACCTCGTCCTGACGGGGGAGCAGGAGCTGGACGGCCACGCCCTCCACGACGGCGTGGTCGCGACGGCGGCCGCGGCGGCGCTCGCCCACGCCCTGCCCGTGGTCGCGGTGGCGGGCGAGGTCCACGTCGGACGGCGGGAGTGGGGGGCGGCGGGCATCGCCGGTGTCTACGCGATCGCGGAGCGGCCGGGCCTGATGCCGGCAGCCGGTGCCGACGCCGCGGCGGCCCTGCGCGACCGGGTCGCGCGGGTGGCCCGCACCTGGTCGCGCTGAGCTCTCACGCGGTGTCGCGCTGAGGTCCCCCTCGTGGGGTCGTACCCTGGACGGGAACACGGGCCGTCCGCCCGCGCGTTGCCCAGGTGAGCCGCGAAGGACGACTGCCCCCGAGAGCTTGCGGAGACACGATGAGCGAGACCACCCAGACCTCGACCCACGGCGTGATCCTGACCGACGTCGCCGCCGGCAAGGTGCGCACGCTGCTGGACCAGGAGGGCCGGGACGACCTGCGGCTGCGCGTCGCCGTGCAGCCCGGCGGGTGCTCGGGCCTGATCTACCAGCTCTACTTCGACGAGCGACTCCTGGACGGCGACGCCGTGAAGGACTACGACGGCGTGGAGGTCGTCGTGGACCAGATGAGCGTGCCCTACCTCGAGGGCTCGACGATCGACTTCGCCGACACGATCGAGAAGCAGGGCTTCACGATCGACAACCCCAACGCGGGCTCGTCCTGCGCCTGCGGCGGCTCCTTCGCCTGAGTCGTCAGGACTCCGTCACGACGGGCCGGCACCGGTGGGTGCCGGCCCGTCGTGCGTCCCGAGCCGCACCCTCGGCCGCCGCCCGTCGTCCGGCGCC
>JACIXM010000207.1 GCA_014360395.1 Actinotalea sp. | reverse complement strand
CCTGAGCGGCTGTGTCGCTGCGTCAGCGGGCGTGGGACGGCAGTCGAGGCGGACCCGTGGTGCCGACGCTGCGGTCCTCGGCCAGGCGCTGCCGTCCGTCGTCGCCCCGATCACGAGAACGACGACGGGGCCAGGGTCGTCCCTGGCCCCGTCGTCGGGCGTGCACAGCGCCGGCGCCTGCGTCCGGCCGCCCGGCTCCTGCGGTCAGTGCGCGTGCTGGCCGCGGGAGAACTCGAAGACCCAGCCCACCAGCGCGATGATCGAGACGGCGAGGCCGATGTAGAACAGCCACCAGCCGACCGCCAGGGCGGCGAAGCAGATCGCGGCCGCGAGGCCGACGACGAACGGCCACCAGCTCCACGGCGCGTACACGCCCTGCTCGCCGGCGCCCTGCTCGATCTCCGCGTAGGGGTCGTCCTCCGGCCGGGCGTCGATCCGACGCGCGACCAGGGCGAGGTAGAAGCCGATCATGCCGGTGAGACCGGCGGTCAGCAGCAGAGCCGCGGTCCCCACCGCCTCCCAGCCGCTCCAGAACCCGTACACGAGCCAGAAGAAGAGGAAGATCGGGGTCAGGAACACGAAGAGTCGCGTCTCGAGCCTCATCGCTGGTCCTCCTCGTCGTCACGCGCCGGACGGTCCTCGGGGCGCGGCCCGTCGTCGACGATCGTCGCCGAGGACTCCTCCGGACGAGCGTCCCCGGTGGCGAGGCGCTCGCGGCCGAGCGCGGTCTGGCCCCGGCGGTCCGCCTCCCAGTCGAACGGACCGTCGGCGTCCGGCTCGACGTGGTCCATCGCGGCGACCTCGGGGTGGTGCAGGTCGAACGCCGGCCGCTCGGAGCGGATGCGCGGCAGCGACGTGAAGTTGTGCCGCGGCGGCGGGCAGCTCGTCGCCCACTCCAGGGAGTTGCCGTAGCCCCACGGGTCGTCGACGACCACGCGCGGCGCGGTCCGCCACGTGACGTAGACGTTCCACAGGAACGGCAGCGTCGAGGCGGCGAGGACGAACGAGCCGACCGTGGACAGCTGGTTCATCCAGGTGAAGCCGTCCTCGGGCATGTAGTCCGGGTACCGGCGCGGCATCCCGACGACGCCCAGCCAGTGCTGGACGAGGAAGGTCGCGTGGAAGCCGAAGAACAGCAGCCAGAAGTGGATCTTGCCGAGGCGGTCGTCGAGCATGCGACCGGTGAACTTCGGCCACCAGAAGTAGAAGCCCGCGAACATCGCGAACACGACGGTGCCGAAGACGACGTAGTGGAAGTGGGCCACGACGAAGTAGGTGTCGGTCACGTGGAAGTCCAGCGCCGGCGAGGCCAGGATGATGCCGGTCAGCCCGCCGAACAGGAACGTGACCATGAAGCCGATCGACCACAGCATCGGCGACTCGAACGTGAGCTTGCCGCGCCACATCGTGCCGATCCAGTTGAAGAACTTCACTCCGGTCGGCACGGCGATGAGCATGGTCATCAGGGCGAAGAACGGCAGCAGCACGGCGCCGGTCGCGTACATGTGGTGCGCCCACACCGTCACCGAGAGCGCCGCGATCGCGATCGTCGCGTACACCAGGCCCTTGTAGCCGAAGATCGGCTTACGGCTGAAGACCGGGATGATCTCGGAGACGATGCCGAAGAACGGCAGCGCGATGATGTAGACCTCGGGGTGCCCGAAGAACCAGAACAGGTGCTGCCAGAGCATGGCGCCCCCGTTCTCGGGGTTGAACACCTGCGACCCGAGCCGTCGGTCCGCGCCGAGCGCGAACAGTGCGGCGGCGAGCGGCGGGAAGGCCATGATCACCAGGAGGCTCGTGACGAGCGTGTTCCAGGTGAAGATGGGCATCCGGAACATCGTCATGCCGGGCGCGCGCATCGTGATGATGGTGGTGATGAAGTTCACCGCACCGAGGATCGTGCCGAAGCCACCGAGAGCGAGGCCGAAGACCCACAGGTCCCCGCCGATCCCGGGCGAGAACGTCGTGCTCGACAGCGGCGCGTAGGCGAACCAGCCGAACGAGGCGGCGCCCTGCGGCGTGAAGAATCCGGCCACGGCGATGAGGCCGCCCCAGAAGTACAGCCAGTAGGAGAGCATGTTCAGCCGCGGGAACGCGACGTCCGGCGCACCGATCTGCAGCGGCATGATCACGTTCGCGAAGCCAGCGAAGAGCGGGGTCGCGAAGAGCAGCAGCATGATCGTGCCGTGCATCGTGAAGAGCTGGTTGTACTGCTCCTTGCTCTGCAGCACCTGCATCCCCGGCACGAACAGCTCGGCACGGATGACCAGCGCCATCAACCCGCCCACGGCGAAGAAGAAGAACGAGGACATCAGGTACATGTAGCCGATGGTCTTGTGGTCGGTGGAGGTGATCCACTTGACCACGGTGCGCCCCAGCGTCTGGCGCGACGGCGCCAGCCCGGGGACGTGCTCGATCTGCGCGACCATCAGTCCTCCGTCCCCTCAGCGGTGCCGCCCTCGCCGGACGGGATCGTGTTGTCGTCACCGCGGCTGTGCAGACGGTCCAGCTCCGGACCCAGGCGACCCGTCTGGCCGGCCTCGCGCAGCGAGTCGATGTGCGCCTCGTACTCCTCCTGCGACACGACCGCGACGTTGAAGAGCATGCCCGAGTGGTGCTCGCCGCAGAACTCGGCGCACTTGCCGGCGTAGACGCCCTCGGCGGTCGGGACGACCTGGAAGACCCGCAGGTCCGAGGGGAACATGTCCTTCTTGTAGAGGAACGCCGGCACCCAGAAGGAGTGGATGACGTCGCGCGAGCGGAGGTGGAACTCCACCCGCTGGTCGACCGGCAGGTAGAGCGTCGGCAGCGTCTCCGGGTTGCCCGGGGCGCCGATGTCGTCCACGTGGACGCCGGTGTCCCAGACGTCCTCGTCCAGGTAGTTGAAGTCCCAGCTCCACTGCTTGCCGTAGACCTCGACGGTGAGGTCGGGCTCTGCGCTGGTGTCCTCCAGCGCCGACATGTCGCGGGCGGTGTAGGCGAAGAACACACCGATCATGAGGACGGGGATGACCGTGTACATGATCTCGAGCGGGACGTGGTACCGGAGCTGCACGGGCAGGACGTCGTCGTCCTTGCGCTTCCGGTAGACCGCGACGCACCAGAGGATCAGGCCCCAGACGATCACGCCGACCGCGAGGGCCGCGATCCAGGAGCCGACCCAGAGGTTGGTCACCCGCTCGGTCTGGTTGGTCACCTGGGTGCCGTCGTCGTTGCCGGGCAGCCAGCCACGCTGGGCCTCGGCGGAGCAGCCGGTCACCGCGATCGCCACCACGGCGGCCAGGACCATGGTCCTGGCGGCGCCCCAGCGACGGCGTCGGGGATGTTGCACGTCCACACGCGCCTCTCTGTCGCTCGTCCCCGGCACGTGCACCGTCACGTCCGGTCGGCCCGTCGGGTGCACCCCGTCGGGCCGGGTCCGGGTCGTCGAGCGGCGGCACCGCACCTGGGACCTACGTCCTCGTCGAGCGCAGCCTATCGTGGCTCCGAGGCGAAGCCCCCCGACGGTTCACGACGGGCGCGTCGGTCAGCCGACCCGCTCTCAGACGCACCTCAGCGGCACCTCAGCGGCACCCCGCCGGCACCTCAGCAGCACGGTCGACGCCCCGGCGGGGCATCGACGGGCACCGTCCGCCTATCGTGGCGCCGTGGACGCTCCCCGGGTGTACCTCGACGCCGCCGGGCGGGCCCCGCTGCACCCCGCGGCGATCCAGGCGTGGAACGCGGCTCAGGCCGAGGGCTGGGCCGACCCCCGCGGTCTGCACGCCGAGGGACGCCGCGCTCGCCTGCTGCTGGAGAGCGCCCGGGAGTCCCTCGCGGACTCGCTCGGCTGCCGGACGGCGGAGGTCCACCTCATGGCCTCCCACACGGCGGGGCTGCACGGCGCCGTCCTCGCGGTCGCCCGCGCTCGCCGGCGGATCGGCACCGGCGTCGTCGCGTCCGCGGTGGAGCGGGCCGCCGTCCACCACGCCGCGCGCTTCCTGGCGGGCGGGGGCCCCACGACGGTCCCGGTCGACCGCCACGGCCGGGTCGACCTCGAGGCGTGGGCGACCGCCGTCCGGGAGCCCGGCATGGCCCTCGCCGCCCTGCAGCACGCGAACGGCGAGGTCGGCACGGTGCAGCCGGTCGCCGCGGCCCTGGAGGCGACGCGCGCGGCCGGCGTGCCCCTGCTGGTCGACGCCGGCGCGGGCGCCGGCCATGTGCCCCTCCCCGAGGACTGGGACCTCCTCGCCGTGGATCCCGCCGGATGGGGCGGCCCTGCGGCGCTCGGGGTCCTCGCCGTCCGGGCACGGACCCGCGCGCTGCCCGCCTGGCCCGAGGACGAGGACGCCTGGTCCCCCGGCGGCGTCAGCGTCGCAGCGGCCTTCGCCGCGGCTGTCTCGCTCGAGGCGGTCCTGCGCGAGCGGGCGGAGGAGGACCGGCGCCGGCGGGCGCTCGTCGACCGCCTGCGCGCCCGTGTCGCGCGCGAGGTCCCCGACGTCGACGTCGTCGGCGACCCGGACGCCCGCCTCCCGCACGTCGTGACGTTCTCCTGCCTGTACGTCGACGGCGAGGCGTTGCTGGTCGAGCTGGACCGGCAGGGCTTCGCGGTCGGCTCCGGCTCGGCGTGCACGTCCTCGGCCCAGGAGCCCAGCCACGTGCTGGCCGCGATGGGCGCGCTGACGCACGGGAACGTGCGCATCGGCCTCCACCGCGGCACGACCGCCGAGGACGTCAACCGGTTCTGCGACGTCCTGCCCGCCGCCGTCGCCCGCGTCCGGGGCCTGTCGGGGGCGACGGGGCTGTGAGCGTCGTCGTCGTCGACGCACAGGGCCTGGCCTGCCCGCTGCCGGTGATCCGGCTCGCCGCGGCTGCGCGGGACCTACCCGCTGGGACGCTGGTCACCGTGCTGTGGACGGACCCTGCGGCCGCCCACGACATCCCCACGTGGGCGCGCATGCGCGGCCACCAGGTCGTCCCCGACGAGCCCGCGGC
>JACIXM010000206.1 GCA_014360395.1 Actinotalea sp. | reverse complement strand
CCGTCGACGTGGCCCTGGACGAGGTGCCCGTCGAGCCGGCCGTCGGCCCGCACGGCCCGCTCCAGGTTGACGCGCGCACCGGGCGTCAGGTCGCCGAGGGTGCTGCGCCGCAGCGTCTCGGGCATGACGTCGGCGGTGAAGGACGCGTCCTGGCCCAAGGACGTCACGGTGAGGCAGACGCCGGCGACGGCGATCGAGTCCCCGAGCCGGACACCCTCGGTCACCGCGGGGCCGCGCAGCCGCAGCCGCGCGTCCGCACCCGTGTGCTCGACGGCGAGGACCTCGCCGACCTCCTCGACGATGCCGGTGAACATCAGGAATCCTCCGTGGGAAGCGGGCCGGGCTCGGTCGTCGCCGGCGGGGTGTCCGTCCGGCGGGCGACGACCAGGACGTCGTCGCCGAGCCGGACGGTCTCGTGGGTGTGCCACCGCGACGCGGCGGCGATGGTCGTGATGCCGAGGTCGCCGACGGCCCCCGGGCCGGCACCGAGCAGGACCGGTGCCACGTAGGCGTGCAGCTCGTCCACGACGCCGGCGCGCAGGAACGCGGCGGCGAGGCGCGGGCCGCCCTCGACGAGCAGGTGGCGGACCTGGCGATCGGCGAGTGCGGCCAGCACCGCCGCCACGTCGTGGGTCCGCAGCTGCAGGAAGGACCCGCCCGGTCCGCGCAGGCGTGCTCCCTCGGGCACGTCGCGGTGCCCGACGACGACGCGCAGGGGCTGGTGCGTCGGCGCGGACCCGTCCTCGGGCCGGACGGTCAGGGCGGGGTCGTCGGTGAGTGCGGTGCCGGTGCCGACCGCGATGGCGTCGACGACGGCGCGGTGGGCGTGGGCGTGCCGGCGGGCCACGGTCGAGGTGATCCAGCGGCTCGTGCCGTCGGCGGCGGCGACCCGGCCGTCCAGCGACGTGGCGGTCTTCAGCGTGACCCACGGCCGTCCGTGGCGGACCGCGTGCAGCCAGACCCGCAGCAGCTCCTCGCCCTCGGTGCGGCGCACGCCGCCCTGGACGTCGACGCCGGCCGCGCGCAGCCGCGCCGCACCGCCGGCGGCGACGGGGTCGGGGTCGTCCACGGCGTGGACCACCCGGCCGATCCCGGCGGCCAGGAGGGCCTCGGTGCACGGGCCGGTGCGGCCGGTGTGGTCGCACGGCTCGAGGGTGACGACGGCGGTCGCGTCCCGGACGTCGCGACCGGCGGCGCGGGCGTCGGCCAGCGCGGCCACCTCGGCGTGCGGCGTGCCGGCGCCGGCGTGCCAGCCCTCGCCGAGCAGGCGTCCGGCGTCGTCGAGGAGGACGCACCCGACCCGGGGGTTGGGGCCGTGCTCCGGGCCGCGGCGCGCGAGCTCGAGGGCGCGCCGCATCGCGTCGTCCGTCGTCAGCGGCGTGTCGCCGTGCGTGCTCATCGTCACCTCCCGGGCCTCGGTGCTCCGGGGTGTGACGCGGCAGGACGCGTCGGACGGAGGTGCTCAGCCCGACCGTCGGCCGGTGCCGGTGCCGATCCGCGGGACCCACGCCGGCCGGTCGCCGTCCCCACGAGGGGGCACGCCGTGGCTGTGCACGACCGCCACGTGCTTCCTCCCATCCGGACTGTCACCGTCGGTCCTGGAGTTCCACCAGGTCAACCGTCCCGCCGTCGCCCGAGGGCGACCGGACGGGCCGGGTCGCGGACTGTCACCGCCGGTTCGGAATTGCACCGACCCCGGAGCACGTACGTGTTCGCGAACCAGTCTGCCACGACGCCGTGCGCGGGACGGCCGTGTCCGCTGACGGCGGAGCCGGCAGCGCCGGTCCCCGAGGACGGTCCGCCGGGCGCTCTCAGTGCCGGTGCGCATCCAGCGCGAGGCGGCGCAGCTGGGCGATGCGGCCCGCGGCGTCCTCGCTGCCGTAGACGGCGGAGCCGGCGACGAAGACGTTCGCCCCGGCCTCGGCCGCGCGCTCGATGGTCTCGGCCGACACGCCGCCGTCGACCTGGACCCACACGTCCAGGCCCGAGGCGTCGATCGCGGCACGGGCTCGCCGGATCTTCGGCAGCGTGCCGTCGATGAACGACTGCCCCCCGAAACCGGGCTCGACGGTCATGACGAGGACCATGTCGACCTCGGCGAGCAGGTCGAGGTAGGGCTCGACCGGCGTGGCGGGCCGCAGCGCCACGGCGGCGCGCGCCCCGAGGCGGCGCAGCTCCCGCGCCAGCCGGACCGGTGCCTGGGCCGCCTCGGCGTGGAAGGTCACCGACGCCGCCCCCGCCTCGGCGTAGGCGGGAGCCCAGCGGTCCGGGTCCTCGATCATGAGGTGGACGTCGACCGGCACCGGGGAGACCCGGACGATCCGCTCGACCACCGGCAGCCCCAGCGTGAGGTTCGGCACGAAGTGGTTGTCCATGACGTCCACGTGGGCGAAGTCGGCGTCCGCGATGCGGTGCAGCTCGGCCTCGAGGTTCGTGAAGTCGGCGGAGAGGATGCTCGGGGCGATCGCGACGTCCATGAGCACAGTCTGGCGTGTCGGCGGCCGTGGCGCGGACGCCGACGGGCCGTCCGGGTCAGGCACGCCGCCGCAGCAGGGCCAGGTGCATCGCGTCGGTGCCGTGGACGTGCGGCCACAGCTGCACGGCCGGCCCCTCCCCCAGCGGGATGTCCCCGGCCACGGCGCGGACCGCCTCCCGGGCGTCGAGCTGCTCGACGTCGTCGCGGCGCCGCAGGACGTCCTCCACGACGAGCCGGGTCTCGGCGACGTGCGGGGAGCACGTGACGTAGGCGACAAGACCGCCGGGGCGGACGGCGTCCAGGGCGGAGGCGAGGAGCTCGCGCTGGAGCCGGCCCAGCTCGGGCAGGTCGGCCGTGCTGCGCCGCCAGCGCGCCTCCGGCCGGCGTCGCAGTGCCCCGAGCCCGGTGCACGGGGCGTCGACGAGCACGCGGTCGTAGGTGCTCGGCTCCTGGGCGCCCACTTCCCGGCCGTCGGCCGCCCGGACCGTGAGCACCCCGCCGGGGACCGCGGCGGTCGAGCGGCGCACGAGCTCGGCGCGGTGGGGCTGGACCTCCACGGCGACGAGGTGCCCGGCGTGCTGCGCTGCGACGGCCCCGAGCAGGGCGGACTTCCCACCCGGCCCGGCGCACAGGTCCAGCCACCGCTCCCCCGCACGGACCGGCTCGGCGGCCGCCAGGGCGAGCGCGACGAGCTGGCTGCCCTCGTCCTGGACGCCGACCCGGCCCTCGCGCACGCCGGGGACCGCGACCGGGTCGCCGCCGGGCAGGACGACGGCGGTCGGGGTCCACCGGCCCGGCCGGGCCTGCGCCGTGGCCGCCAGGACGTCGGCCCGCTCGGCCAGACCGGGGCGCGCCACGAGCGTCACCGCGGGCGCCGTGTTGTCGGCGACGAGGAGGTCGTCGAGCTCGGCCGGCTCGTGCCCGTCCGCGACGAGGGCCTGCCGCAGGGCGCGGACCACCCACGCCGGGTGGCTGTGCACGGCGGCGAGACGGGCGACGTCGTCGGGCGCGGCGTCCGCGACGCGCGTCAGCCAGGTGTCGGCGGGGTCGGCGGCGACCTTCCGCAGCACCGCGTTGACGAACTGCGACGCGCCGGTGCCGACCGCCGACCGTGCGATCGCGACGGTCTCGGACACGGCCGCGTGGGCGGGCACCCGCAGGGCGAGCAGCTGGTGGACGCCGAGGCGCAGCAGGTCCAGCACGGGCGGGTCGATCTTCTCCACGGGGCGGCTCGCCGCCAGGGCGATGACGGCGTCGTGGCGCGCCCGCAGGCGCAGGGTCCCGTACGCGAGCTCGGTGGCGAAGGCCGCGTCGCGCCCGGTGATCCCCCGCTCCCGCAGCAGCGGGGGCAGCACGAGGTTCGCGTAGGCGTCGGAGTCCGCCACCTGCCGCAGGACGTCGAACGCCGCCGTCCGTGCCGGGTCCCCGCCGCGGCGCCGCTGCGACGGGGCCTGCGCCGTCCGGGCGGCGGGCCGGGCCGACGCGTCGGCATGGCCGCCATGATGGCCGTCTGGTGGTCGACCGAAGCCG
>JACIXM010000205.1 GCA_014360395.1 Actinotalea sp. | reverse complement strand
TCAAGACCCACGCGCGGCGGCTGTTCCGCAAGCTCGGCGCCTCCGACCGTGCGCAGGCCGTGGCGATCGGCCTGCGCCGGGGGCTCATCCGCTGAGTCGTCCGCGCACCGCCCGCGCCGCCCGGCGGTCAGGCCGGGTGCGTACTATCTCCGGGTGAGCGCGCCCGAGCCCGTCACCACCCCTGCCACCGAGGACGGCACCGCCTCCGCCGGCGATCCGTTCGGCTTCCTCGGCCTGACGTACGACGACGTCCTGCTGCTGCCCGGCGAGAGCGACGTCGTCCCGTCCGAGGTCGACACGACGAGCCGGTTGACCAAGGACGTGTCCGTGGCCGTCCCGCTGCTCAGCGCCGCCATGGACACGGTGACCGAGTCCCGCATGGCGATCGCGATGGCACGTCAGGGCGGCATCGGCGTCCTGCACCGGAACCTCTCGATCGAGGACCAGGCGCAGCAGGTCACCCTGGTCAAGCGCTCGGAGTCGGGCATGGTGACGGACCCCGTCACCATCGGGCCCCGCGCGACGCTCGCGGAGCTGGACGCGCTGTGCGGGGAGTACCGGGTGTCCGGCCTGCCGGTCGTCGACGCCGACCGTCGGCTGCTGGGCATCATCACCAACCGCGACCTGCGCTTCGTGCCGCCGGCCGAGTTCGCCACCCTCCGCGTCGCGGACGCCATGACCCGGATGCCGCTCGTCACCGGCCACGTCGGCATCGCCCGTGAGGACGCCGCGGCGCTCCTGGCCAAGCACAAGGTCGAGAAGCTGCCGCTGGTCGACGGGGACGGCCGGCTCGCGGGCCTGATCACGGTCAAGGACTTCGTCAAGACCGAGCAGTACCCCAACGCCACCAAGGACGAGAGCGGGCGGCTGCGGGTCGCGGCAGCCGTCGGCTTCTATGGCGACGCATGGGAGCGGGCCACCGCGCTGGTGGACGCCGAGGTGGACGCCCTCGTGGTGGACACCGCCCACGGCCACGCGCAGGCGATGCTGTCGATGATCCACCGGCTCAAGACGGACGCGGCGGCCCGCGGCGTGCAGGTGATCGGCGGGAACGTGGCGACCCGGGCGGGCGCCCAGGCCCTCGTCGACGCCGGCGCGGACGCGGTCAAGGTCGGCGTCGGTCCGGGGTCGATCTGCACGACACGCGTCGTGGCAGGGGTGGGTGTGCCCCAGGTGACGGCCATCCACGAGGCGGCGAAGGCGTGCCGGCCCGCGGGCGTCCCGGTCATCGGCGACGGCGGCCTGCAGTACTCCGGCGACATCGCCAAGGCGCTCGTGGCCGGGGCCGACACGGTGATGCTCGGCTCCCTTCTGGCGGGCTGCGACGAGAGCCCGGGTGACCTGGTCTTCGTCAACGGCAAGCAGTACAAGCACTACCGGGGCATGGGCTCCCTCGGGGCGATGGCCTCGCGCGGTCGCGTCTCGTACTCCAAGGACCGGTACTTCCAGGCGGACGTGGCCAGCGACGAGAAGATCGTGCCCGAGGGCATCGAGGGCCAGGTGCCCTACCGGGGGCCGCTGCGGGCGGTGGCCCACCAGCTGGTCGGGGGCCTGCAGCAGTCCATGTTCTACGTCGGGGCGCGGACCATCCCCGAGCTGCAGCAGCGCGGCCGGTTCGTCCGCATCACCTCCGCCGGGCTGAAGGAGTCCCACCCGCACGACATCCAGATGACGGTCGAGGCGCCGAACTACACCGGACGCTGAGCAGGGCAGCGGGCTGCACGTCTGCAGCGGCCCGCTGCGTCGCCGAGGGGGCACGATGAGCAGCATCGACGTGGACGCCGTGCGCGTCCTGGTCGAGCACGTCGCGGCGACGGTCGTCGCGCCGCGGTTCCAGGAGCTGGCGGCCGGCGAGGTGCTCGCCAAGGGTGCGGACGACGTCGTGACCGTCGTCGACCACGAGGCCGAGGCGCTGCTGACGGAGGGCCTCACGGCCCTGGCGCCGGGCGACCCGGTGATCGGCGAGGAGGCCGTGGCCGCCGACCGGGGCGTCCTGGCGGCGCTCGACGGCGCCCCGCGGGCGTGGGTCGTCGACCCGCTCGATGGGACGCGCGCGTTCGTCGAGGGCTCGCCCGACCACGCCGTCATGGTGGCGCTCGTCGAGCGCGGCGAGGCGGTGGCCGGGTGGATCTGCCTGCCGGCGCACGGGCGCACGTTCGTCGCCGAGCGCGGCTCAGGAGCGTGGGTCGACGGCACGCGGGTGGTGCGGGCGCCGTCGGACCCCGACGCGCCGTCGGGAGCGGTCGCCGTCTGGGCGATGGACGAGGAGGCGCGGCTCCGTGTGGAGGCGGGCTCGCCGCGCCTCGGCCGGGGAGCGGCGACGGCTGAGCGGCTGTGGTCGGGGTGGGAGTACTCGCGCCTGGCCACCGGCGAGCGGGATTACCTCGGGTACTGGCGCTCCTCGCCGTGGGACCACGCGCCGGGCGCCGTCCTCGTTCGGGAGGTCGGTGGGGTGTCCCGGTTCTTCGACGGTGCCGAGTACACCGCGGTGCCCTTCGGCGGCCCACTGCTGGTTGCCGCGGACGACGCCACGTGGCGGACCGTGCACGCCGCGCTCGGCGGCGCCCTGCGACGCTGACGCGCCGGGCGCCGGCCCCGGCGGAGTCACTCAGGCGCCTCTCCGCCGGGGCCGTGGCGCGCGGGCCCGGTGACAGGTGGCGGATCAGGTCTCACGCAGGCGTGGTCAGCGCGAGCCGGGCCGGCCAGTGGGGCTCCGCCGCCGCGCCGGGGCGACCCCGCTCCAGGAGCTCGGCGTTGAAGGCATCCGCCCATGCGCGGTGCTCGGCCGCCTGCGTCGCGTGCAGCTCCGCGGCCGTCCGCCGGGCCACGTCGGGGAAGACCTCCACGATCCGGTCCAGCAGGTCCAGCGTCGCGAGGACGTCGACGTCGGCGCGGTGCAGCGCGGCGCCGGTGGTGACGCCGTAGCGCTCGCAGAGGTCCCCGAGCCGGCGCGGGCCGGGCCGGTACGGGTCCAGCGTGCGGTCCAGGACGAAGGGGTCCAGGACCGGCGCGACGTCACGACCCAGGCGCTCGCGCACCGTGGGCAGCCCGTGGCGCCGCAGCTCCACGTCGAGCAGCGTGAGGTCGAACGAGGCGTTGTAGGCGACGACCGGCTCGCCCCGGCGCTGGGCCGCGACGATCGCCTGCGCGATCTCGTCGAGCGCGACGGGCGCCGCGCGGCCGCGGGCTCGGGCCTGCTCGGTGCTGATGCCGTGCACCGCCGTGGCAGCGGCGGGGATCTCCACCCCGGGGTCCAGGAGCCAGGTTCGCACGGTCGTCACGGTGCTCGTCACGGGCCGCCCGTCGGTCCCGGTGCCCCCCGCGGCGCCGACCCTGTGGACCAGGGCCGCGCTGACGATGCGGTCGTGGTCGACGTCGACACCCGTCGTCTCCGTGTCGAACCCGACCAGTCCTGCCTCGAGCCAGCCCATCGCGTGCACCTCCTGGACCGCACCCTGCCAGCGGCCACCGACACGACGTCGTCGGCACGCCGCACCGTGAGGGCCGGTGGGACGCCCGCGCCGACGGTGGCCGTGGGCGCGGCGGCGGGGTCACGCGGCCCGCCGGTAGCCTGTGCCGGTGAGCAACGAGATCGAGATCGGCCGGGGCAAGCGCGGTCGCCGCGCCTTCTCCTTCGACGACGTCGCCGTGGTGCCCTCGCGCCGCACCCGCGACCCGGAGGAGGTCTCGACCTCCTGGCAGATCGACGCGTACCACTTCGAGCTGCCGATCGTCGCGGCGCCGATGGACTCCGTGACCAGCCCCCGCACGGCGGTGGCGTTCGGTCGGCTCGGAGGCCTGGCGGTGCTGGACCTCGAGGGCCTGTGGACCCGGTACGACGACCCGGAGCCGCTGCTGGACGAGATCGCGGACCTCGAGCCGGACCTGGCGACCGGCCGGATGCAGGAGATCTACGCCGAGCCGATCAAGGCCGAGCTCATCACCGCGCGGCTCAAGGAGGTCCGCGACGCGGGCGTCACCGTCGCCGGGGCGCTCTCTCCGCAGCGGACCCAGCAGTTCTGGCGCACCGTCGTCGACGCCGGCGTCGACCTCTTCGTCATCCGCGGCACGACGGTCTCGGCCGAGCACGTCTCCGGCGTCGCCGAGCCGCTCAACCTCAAGCGGTTCATCTACGAGCTCGACGTGCCGGTGATCGTCGGCGGCGCCTCGACCTACACGGCCGCCCTGCACCTCATGCGCACGGGTGCGGCGGGTGTCCTCGTCGGATTCGGCGGCGGGGCCGCCCACACCACGCGCACCACGCTCGGGATCCACGCGCCGATGGCGACCGCCATCGCCGACGTCGCCGCGGCGCGCCGGGACTACCTCGACGAGTCGGGCGGCCGCTACGTGCACGTCATCGCCGACGGCGGCGTGGGCACGTCCGGCGACCTCGTCAAGGCCATCGCCTGCGGCGCGGACGCGGCGATGCTCGGGGCCGCGCTGGCGCGGGCCGCCGAGGCGCCCGGGCAGGGCTGGCACTGGGGTCCGGAGGCGCACCACCCGCAGCTTCCCCGCGGGGAGCGGGTCGAGGTGGGCACGGCCGGCACCCTCGAGGAGATCCTGTCCGGCCCTGGCCGGCAGGCGGACGGCACGCTCAACCTCGTCGGCGCGCTGCGCCGCGCGATGGCGACGACCGGCTACTCCGACCTCAAGGAGTTCCAGCGCGTCGAGGTGGTCGTCTCCCCGTACCAGCCGCGCTGACACCTGCCGCGTCCGCGGCGCACGTCCCCGGAACCCCGGTGAGCCTTCTCACCGGGGTTCCGTCATGTCCGGCGTCGACCCGAGGCGACCGCGGCGACGTGCCCGGGCTCCACCTCGGCCGTGCCGGAACGCCCCGCGGGGAGGGCTGGAGAGAGTCCGGTCGGCGGGGCCGAATGTGGGAATGGTTGACGTGGATGTTGACTTCGGGCAGAAAACCAACTAGACAAAGACAAAGCAACATCGGAGTGACCCACACCACGAACCCGGAGGCGGCGTGTACGCGACGGAGCGGCAGCAGCAGATCCTGGAGCTCGCGCGCCGTGACGGCCGCGTCGAGGTCAAGGACCTGGCCGAGTCCTTCGACGTCACCACCGAGACCGTTCGACGCGACCTCACGGTCCTCGAGCGCCGCGGCCTGGTCCGCCGCACCCACGGGGGCGCCATCCCGGTCGAGCGGCTGGGCTTCGAGCCGGCCGTCGCCGACCGGGAGGGCCGGATGGCCGGCCAGAAGGAGCGGATCGCCAAGGCGGCCCTGGACGAGATCCCCGACGGCGGCGCGGTGCTCCTCGACGCGGGGACGACGACGGTGCGGCTCGCCGAGCTCCTGCCGAACGACCGCGAGCTGACGGTCGTCACCCACGCGCTGCCCGTCGCCACGGTCCTGGCCGCCCGGCCCAACGTCACCCTCCACCTGCTGGGTGGCACGGTGCGCGGCCGGACGCTGGCCGCCGTCGGCGCGTGGACGGAGCACGCGCTGCGCGACATCTACGCGGACGTCGCGTTCGTCGGGACCAACGGGCTCACCGTCGAGCACGGGCTGACGACGCCGGACCTGGGGGAGGCCGCGGTGAAGCGCGCCATCGTGCACGCCGCCCGACGCGTCGTGGTCCTCGCCGACCACACGAAGTTCGGCCGCTCCGACCTCGCCCACGTCGCACCGCTGTCCGCGGTCGACACCGTCATCACGGACACCGACCTCGAGCCCGAGCTCGCGGACGAGGTCGAGGCCGCCGGCCCGCAGGTGGTGCGCGCATGATCGTCACCGTCACGCTCAACCCGAGCCTCGACCGCACCATGGACGTCGCCGAGCTGCGGCACGGCCAGGTCAACCGCGCGCTGAGCACCCACCTGCACCCGGGGGGCAAGGGCGTCAACGTC
>JACIXM010000204.1 GCA_014360395.1 Actinotalea sp. | reverse complement strand
TGCGCAGCGGCGAGCGCGCGAGCTCCCACTCCCCCGCCTCGACCCGCGCGATCTCGTCGCGGATGGCGATCATCGCCTCGCAGAACCGGTCGAGCTCGCCGAGGTCCTCGCTCTCGGTCGGCTCGACCATGAGCGTGCCGGCGACCGGGAAGCTCAGCGTCGGCGCGTGGAAGCCGTAGTCCATGAGCCGCTTGGCGACGTCCTCGGCGGTGACGCCCGTGCGCTTGGTGATCTCGCGCAGGTCGAGGATGCACTCGTGCGCGACCCGCCCGTTCGGGCCGGTGTAGAGGACCGGGAAGTGCTCGTCCAGACGCGTGGCGACGTAGTTCGCGGCGAGGACGGCGGTCTCGGTGGACCTCCGCATGCCCTCGGCCCCGAGCAGCGCGACGTACGCCCACGAGATCGGCAGGACGCCGGCGGAGCCGAACGGCGCGGCGGAGACCCGCGTTGCGCCGCGACCCGGCAGGAACGGCACGAGGTGCTCCGCGACCGCCACCGGCCCGACGCCCGGGCCGCCGCCGCCGTGCGGGATGGCGAACGTCTTGTGCAGGTTGAGGTGCGACACGTCGCCGCCGAGGTCACCGGGCTGGGCCAGGCCCACCAGGGCGTTGAGGTTCGCGCCGTCGATGTAGACCTGGCCGCCGGCCCCGTGGACCGCGGAGCACACCTCGCGGACGTGCTCCTCGTAGACCCCGTGCGTCGACGGGTAGGTGATCATGATGGCGGCGACCGTGTCCCGGTGCTCCTCGAGCTTCGCGCGCAGGTCCGCCAGGTCGATCTCGCCGTCGGGCGCCGTACCGACGACGACGACGCGCATGCCCGCCAGCACGGCGGACGCCGCGTTGGTGCCGTGCGCGCTGGCGGGGATGAGGCAGACCGTGCGGCCCTCGTCCCCGCGCGAGCGGTGGTAGCCGCGGATCGCCAGCAGGCTCGCTAGCTCGCCTTGGGAGCCGGCGTTCGGCTGGACGCTGACGGCGGCGTAGCCGGTGATCTCCGCGAGCTAGCTCTCGAGCTGGGCGATCATCTCGGCGTAGCCCCGGGCGTGCTCGGCCGGGGCGTACGGGTGGAGGTTGGCGAACTCCGGCCAGGAGATCGCCTCCATCTCGACCGCAGCGTTGAGCTTCATCGTGCACGAGCCCAGCGGGATCATCGTGCGGTCCAGCGCCAGGTCCTTGTCCGCGAGGCGGCGGAGGTACCGCATGAGCGCGGTCTCGCTGCGGTAGCGGTGGAACGTGGGGTGGTCGAGGAACGGCGTGCTTCTGCGCAGGTCCTCCGGGATGGTTGCGTCCGCTCCGGCGCGGGGGGACGGTGCTTCCCCTCCCGCAGCCGCTCCTTCGTCGCGGCCGCCTGCCAGGCCCACAACGGGCTGCGCACCGTCCC
>JACIXM010000203.1 GCA_014360395.1 Actinotalea sp. | reverse complement strand
CAAAGAGCCGGAGCAGAGACATGCGTCACTGAAGCGCGTCCTGGGTCGCGCGCGACACATATGGCTGCGACTGTTCACGAGCCAGGGAGAATCGCGCGGCTTGAGGCGCCCTTAGCGTCCTCGCCCCCTGACGCCACGAACTCACAGGAGTGCAACCATGAACAACAACGCCAATGCGCCCACCAGCGCCCCCAGAAACACCCGCACGCTCGCGGCGAAGACGACCGGCCTGGCCGTCGCCGCAGCCGGCGTCGCCGTTTTCAACATCTCCCCGTTCCTCAACTGGGTCGACCCCGCCGACAGCGCCGACCCGCGCACCGGGTATGAGACGGACTCGCTGGTGCCGTTCATCGCCTACCTCGGCATCGGTCTCATCGTCGCCATGGGGTATGCCGTCAAGCGTGCCCGACGCGGTCAGCACCGGGGCCTGACCCTCGTCTCCATGGCTGTTGCCGTCGCCGCCGCGCTGCAGTGCCTCGCTTTCGCGCTGAACCCCATGGGCGGCCTGGAGCGTGGCGACGACCTGTCCGCCCAGATCGGTGTCTACGTCGGGCTCATCGGTGCGCTGATCTGGACCTACGGCTCGTACACGTTCGCCCAGCAGATCGAGGGCGACGACACCGCAGACGCTTCGTACGACCGCTGAGAGCAAAGAAGTCACCGGCTGACATCAGCTGACGTCGACCGGTAACACAGCATGATCCCGAAGGGGAGCGGCGCACTCTTGCCGCTCCCCTTCGATGTGCCGGCCCGTACGAAACGGCGGCCTGGGCCGTACGGCGATCGAAACCATGAACGACAATGGGGACCTGCGCGCGGTCGATGTCGACGCTGAACGTCCGCCTCATCGAAGACGGCGGCATTCCCCACGCGCGTCCAGACCGCTCCACCCCGGATCCCACAAGCCGCCGCCCAGAACACCGCAGCCGCGCTACCCCCTCACCATTCAGGCAGAGGTAGAACGCGTTTCATTGTCAGACGTGTCGCCTCACCCGGCCGGTCAGCTGCACCGGCGCGCGGGGCACGTCGACGTCACCGGCTCAGTCCCTGCACGACGGCGCATCCGAGCCGGGCCGACGTCACCGGCCCGGTCCTGCCACGACCGCGTGCCCAGCCGAGCCGACATCACCCCGCGCGATCCTCCACGACCGCGCGTCCGAGCCGCTCCACCTCGGCGGCGAGTGCGCGACCCCACCGCCCGAACGCCTCCGTCTCCACGCGCCTCCGCGCCCCCGTCCCGACGACCCGCCACAGGCCCACGACCCGCCCGTCGTGGACGACCGTCGGCCGGAAGACCCCGTTGCGACCCGGCACGATGCGCTCCGCGTGCTCCGGTGCCACGGTGACCGAGCGGTCCGCGAAGCCCAGCACCATCTCGTCGAACCCGGGCAGCAGCATCGTCCGTCGTGCGTCGTCGCGGTGCTCCCCGAACACGTCGAGCAGCTCCGGGTCCACGTGCAGCAGCCGCCCGTCGAGGTCCAGCGTCGTCAGCCGGTCCGCCACGGCACTCAGCCCGCGCCGGACGGGCCCGAGCGGTAGGCCCGCCCACCGCGCGAGGTCCTGCGCGCTCGCCGGCCCGTGACCGCGGACGTACCGCAGCGCCAGCCCGGCCAGCGCCTGCTCCTCGTCGAGGTCGCGGCCGAGCTCGCGCCCGCCGACGACCCACGCCGTCGTGAGCACGAAGAGCTGCTCGCCGTCCCGCAACGGACCCAGGCAGACGACGCCCGACTGAGCGAGGTACGACAGCAGGTGGTACCCGGCGCCCTCGGCGGTCGGCAGCCCCGCCGCCTCCCACAGCGCGAGCACCTCCCGTCGTGACCGACCGCGTCCGTCGGCGAGTGCGCCCTCCAGGACGGCCTGCGCCCCCGCCACGTGCGCCGCCGTCAGCCCGAGCTGCTCCCGACGCGCGGCCGCCGCCGCCCGGGGCCGCCCCGTCATCAGGGCCACCATCCACGGCAGGTCCTCGGCCGCCACGAGGTGGAGCGTCCCGCGCATGGGCCAGGTCCTGACCACCGTGCCGGCGTCCAGCGCCTGCTCCACGTCCTGCGCCGTCCCGTCCGTGCGCAGCGCCACGGACCGCAAGGCTCCGGGGAGGTCCTGGGCCTGGACGGCGGTCAGGTGCGCCACCGCGT
>JACIXM010000202.1 GCA_014360395.1 Actinotalea sp. | reverse complement strand
CGCGCACGCTCACCGCGCGAGCAGTCGCGACGGCGGTGCGCGCGGCGGCCGACGGCGCACGGGCCGACCGCGGACGGGCCGACGGCGCTCCGGTGGACGCCGGTGCGCCGGCCGGGGACGCGACCGGTCCCCGTGCGGACCCTGCCGGCGTGACCCTGTTCCTCTCGCCCGCGGCGATCGCGAACGTCGTGGTGACCGCGGACGACCTCGAGCCCGAGGACCGCGACGCGCTCGCGGGCGTCCGCACCTTCCTGTCGGCGGGGGCGCCGGTGCCTGCGCGCCTGATGGAGCGCACCGCCCGGCTCATGCCGCACGCGACGGCCCACACCCCGTACGGCATGACCGAGGGCCTGCTCCTCACCGACATCACGCTCGACGGCATCCGGGCCGCGGGCGACGGCGGCGCCACGGGCGGGGTCTGCGTCGGCCGGCCCGTGACGGGCGTCGAGGTGCGGATCAGCCCGCTCGACGACGACGGCGCCGCGACCGGGCCGCTCACGACCGCGGCCGGGGTGACGGGGGAGGTCGTCGTCGCCGCGCCGCACGTGCGCGACCACTACGACCGGCTCTGGCTCACCGAGCGCGCGAGCCGCCGACTGCACCCCGTGGACGCGCCGCCCCACGCCGACGCCGTGCCCACCGACGAGGGCGGCCCGGTCGACGCCGCGCGCTCGGGTGACTCCGTCCCGGTGCGATCCCTGCGCTGGCACCGCACCGGCGACGTCGGCCGGATCGACGAGGACGGTCGGCTGTGGGTCGAGGGCCGCCTCGCGCACGTCGTCGTGACCGCCGACGGCGTCGTCACGCCCGTCGGCCCGGAGCAGCGCGCCGAGGCCGTCCCGGGTGTGGCGCGCGCGGCCGTCGTCGGCGTCGGGCCGCGAGGGGCGCAGCAGCTCGTCGTCGTCGCGGAGACGCAGCCGCCGGTGCGGCGTCCGCGCCTGGCCGAGCCCGCGCTCGCGGCGGCCGTGCGCGGCGCCGTCGGGCGTCCCGTGGCGGCGGTGCTCGCCGTGCCGGAGCTCCCGACGGACGTGCGCCACAACTCCAAGATCGACCGGGCGCGGCTGGCGACCTGGGCCGAGGGCGTGCTCGCCGGGGGTCGGGTGGGCGCCCCGTGAGGGTCCTGGTCACCGGCGCCAGCGGGCTGCTCGGCGGCACGGTCGCGGCGCTGCTGCGCGACGCCGGGCACGACGTGCGGACGTTCCAGCGGCGGCCCAGCGGCGTCGTGGGCGTCGAGGACGCGCTCGGGACGCTGACCGACGCCGCCGACGTCGACCGCGCCGTCGCGGGGACCGACGCGGTCGTGCACCTCGCGGCCAAGGTGTCCTTCACCGGCGACCCCGCGGACTTCCGGCGGGTCAACGTCGACGGCACCCGGCTCGTGCTCGACGCCGCCCGGCGGCACGGTGCGGACCGGTTCGTGCAGGTGTCGTCACCGTCGGTCGCGCACACGGGGGCGTCGATCGTCGGCGCGGACGCCGAGCCGGCGGACCCCGAGCACGCCCGCGGCGACTACGCCCGGACCAAGGCCGAGGCGGAGCTCCTCGCGCTCGCCGCCGACGGCCCGGACCTGCGCGTCGTCGCCGTGCGCCCGCACGTCGTGTGGGGGCCGGGCGACACGCAGCTGGTCGCGCGCGTCGCCGAGCGGGCGCGGGCCGGACGGCTGCCGCTGCTCGGGCACGGCCTCGCGCTCATCGACACGACCTACGTGGACAACGCGGCATCCGCGATCGTCGCGGCGTTGGACCGGCTGGACGACGACGGCGGGGACGGCGCGGCGCCGGGCGACGGTGGGCGACCCGGCGAGGCGCGCGGACGTGGCGACGACGTGGCGGCCGTCACCGGCCGTCGGTCCGTGCGTGGCCAGGCGTACGTCGTGACCAACGGCGAGCCGCGGACGGTCGCGGAGATGCTCGCGGGGATCTGCGCCGCCGTCGGCGTGCCTGCACCGGCGTGGCGGGTGCCGGCATCGGTGGCCCGCACGGCCGGGGGTGCGGTCGAGCGGGCGTGGGCCGCGGGCCCGGGCCGGCGCCCCGACGCGGACGAGCCGCCGATGACGCGGTTCCTCGCCGAGCAGCTGTCCACCGCGCACTGGTTCGACCAGCGCCGCACCCGCCGTGACCTGCGCTGGACCCCCGCGGTGACCCTCGACGAGGGCCTGGCCCGCCTGGCCGCCCACCACGCGGCCGGGGCCGCTTGACCCGTCCGCCACACGCCCGGGCTCGCCGCTCTCGGGACCCTGCGTCCGCCATCGTCCACACCGTCCACACCCGTCCTGCGGGCGGATTCCGCGGATCCGGCCCTCTCCAGGGCGATGTTCGCGAAGTCTGCCGTCGGGGCGCGGGGCGCGGGGCGCGGGGTGCGCGTGGCGGCGGGGTGGCGGAGGTGCGGG
>JACIXM010000201.1 GCA_014360395.1 Actinotalea sp. | reverse complement strand
CCTACGGGCCGCCCCTCACCCGACCGGACGGCGCCGGCGGGTGTCCTGCGTGGTGGTGCTGGTGCTCAGCGCAGCCCGAACGCCCGGGCGCAGGCGACCGCGTCCGCGCGGGTCGAGACGCCGAGCTTCTTGTAGACGCTGCGCACCTGCGACTTCACGGTGTTGCGGGTGACGAAGAGCTTGGTCGCGATCTCCTCGAGGGTGACGTCCTCGTCGAGGTTCGACAGGATGACGCGCTCGCGCCGCGTGAGGGGCTCGCCGAGACGCTGCGTCGGGACATCCGCCTGAGCCGACATGGTGACCTCCTGGGGGGCCACGGTGCTGGGGGCACCGTGCGTGCTGTGGTGACACCCGGTGAGAGCACGCGGACGGCCGCCCATGACGCGGTTTTCACCCCCGACATCGCCCCGAAGCCGTTGCGCCGCCCCGGTCGCCGCGGTACGACGGCGGCCCGGGGCGGCGAAGGCGCAGGTCAGCGCGTTGCTGGTGCGGCGGGAGCGCTGGCCGGGCGGTTCACCCGGACGGAGCAGTCCCGCGCGGCGATCAGGCCTCGACCAGGGCGGCGTACTCCTCGGCGGACAGCAGGCCCTCGGCGTCCGAGACCTCGACCTTGAACAGCCAGCCCTGGCCGTACGGGTCGGAGTTGACCAGCGACGGGTCGTCCACGACGGCCTGGTTCACCTCGGCGATCGTCCCGGAGACGGGCGAGAAGATCTCCGAGACCGACTTGGTGGACTCCACCTCACCGCACACCGATCCGCCGGTGACCTCGGCGCCGACCTCGGGCAGCTCCACGTAGACGAGGTCACCGAGCGCGTCGGCGGCGTGCCGGGTGATCCCGACGGTGACGGGCGCGCCCTGCGCCACCCACTCGTGCTCGGCGGTGTACTGCAGGTCGGTGGGGATGGCGTCGCTCACGTCGGCTCCAGTGCGCTCGTGCGATGGTTCACCGGACCCTGTGGGCCCGGCGGGTCGGTCTGTCGTGCGGTCCAGCGGTCGTGCGGTCCGGAAACGGTGCGGTCCACGGTCGTGCGGGGTCGGTCAGGTCCGACGGTAGAAGGGGAGGGCCACCACGCGCACGGGTTCGGCCCGCCCGCGCACGTCGACGGTGAGCTCGGTGCCCACGGCGCTGACCTCCGGCGTCACGTAGGCCATGGCGATGGGGTACCCGAGCGTGGGCGACGGGCCACCGGAGGTGACCTCCCCGACGCGGTGGTCGCCGCGTCGCACCTCGTACCCGTGCCGCGCGGCCCGGCGACCGAGGCCCTGCAGGCCCACGAGCACGCGAGACGGCTGCGCGCCGGCGCGGGCCGCGAGCGCCTCCCGCCCGACGAAGGGCAGCGGGGCGCCGTCGTCGTCGGTCTTGTCGAGCCTGACCACGCGGCCCAGGCCCGCGTCGTGCGGCGTCGTCGTGCGGTCCAGCTCGTGGCCGTACAGCGGCATCCCGGCCTCGAGGCGCAGGGAGTCCCGGCACGCCAGGCCGGCCGGCACGAGACCCGCGGGGCGGCCTGCGGCCAGCAGCGAGCGCCAGAGCGTGGCGGCGTCTGCGGCGGCGACGTAGAGCTCGAAGCCGTCCTCGCCGGTGTAGCCGGTGCGCGCGACGAGCGCCTCGACCGTGCCGCCGTCGACGGCGAACCGCGCAGGCGTGCACGCGTAGTACTTCAGGGCCTCGAGCGCGGCCCGGTCGTCCTCGACGACGAGCCCTCCGACGATGCCGGCCGCCGCCGGCCCCTGGACGGCGAGGAGCGCCGTCGTCGTCCTGGCCGGGCCGGCCGGGTCCTCCGCGCCGGTACCGACCGTGCCGTCGACGCCGTGGTCCGTGCAGCGCTGCTGGAGCTCGGCCGTCACCACGGTCGCGTTGGACGCGTTCGCGACGACGAGGAACTCCTCCTCGCCGGTGCGGTAGACGATGAGGTCGTCGATGATCGCGCCGTCGGGCTGGCAGATCATCGTGTACCGCGCCCGGCCGACGGCGAGCCCGCTGATGTTCCCCACGAGCGCGAGGTCGAGGGCACGGCCGGCCTCGGGGCCGGTCACGCTGATCTGGCCCATGTGCGACAGGTCGAAGAGGCCCGCGGCGGTGCGCACGGCCTGGTGCTCGGCCAGGTCGGAGGTGTAGCGCAGCGGCATCGACCAGCCGGCGAAGCCGGTCATGGTCGCCCCGAGGGCGCGGTGCTCGGCGTCCAGCGGGGTGAGGTGCAGGGCCTCGCCCGCGCCGTCGTCGTCGGTCGGG
The DNA here is from genome assembly GCA_014360395.1 of Actinotalea sp. GTDB lineage: Bacteria > Actinomycetota > Actinomycetes > Actinomycetales > Cellulomonadaceae > Actinotalea. The sequence goes on along the minus strand of JACIXM010000201.1, from coordinate 289 downwards.
GGGCTCGTCGGGTCGCTCACACGTACTCCTCGATCGGCGGGCAGGCGCACACCAGGTTGCGGTCCCCTGCAGCCTGGTCGATCCGACGCACCGGTGGCCAGTACTTCGCGGCCCGCAGTCCGGCGACGGGGAAGGCGGCGACCTCGCGGCTGTAGGGCAGGTCCCAGCCGTCCGCGACCACGGCGGCCGCGGTGTGCGGGGCGTTGCGCAGCGGCGAGCGGGCGAGCTCCCACTCCCCCGCCTCGACCCGGGCGATCTCGCCGCGGATGGCGATCATCGCCTCGCAGAA
>JACIXM010000200.1 GCA_014360395.1 Actinotalea sp. | reverse complement strand
GTGCCCCACCGGCCCGCCGGGAATGCCCCGCCCACGACGCCGGTTCGTCACGGACGTGAGCGACTCGATCACCGTGGACGTCTGGTCCGACGTCGTCTGCCCGTGGTGCTACATCGGCAAGCGCCGCTTCGAGCGGGGCCTGGAGCGCTACCGCGAGCAGGGCGGGACGTTGGACGTGCGGCTCGTCCACCACTCCTTCCTGCTCGCGCCGGACACGCCCACCGACTTCGACGGGACCGTCGCGGACTTCCTCGCCGGACACAAGGGCATGCCCCCGCAGCAGGTCCGGGACATGCTCGACCAGGTCAGGCAGATCGCCGCCGCTGAGGGCCTGGCCTACGACTTCGACGCCGCGCAGCACACGACCACGCTCGCGGCCCACGAGGTCCTCCACCTCGCCGCCGCGCACGGGCGGCAGGACGAGATGGTCGAGCGGCTCTTCCGGGCGTACTTCGAGGAGGGCCGGCACATCGGGCGCGCCGAGGAGCTGGCGCAGCTCGCCGCCGAGGTGGGCCTGGACGCGGCCGAGGTCCGCACCGCCCTGGACGACCGCCGCTTCGCGGCCGCGGTCGAGCAGGACTTCGCGCAGGCGCGCGCGTACGGGATCTCCGGGGTGCCGTTCTTCGTGATCGACGGCCGGTACGGCGTCTCCGGCGCGCAGGACGCCGAGGTGTTCGCCCAGGCGCTGCGCCAGGTCGCCGTGGACCGCGAGGGCGCCGTCGTGGGTGGGTCGCCGGCGTGAGCGGGGCGACGAGCAGGACTGCGGCCGGCGACGCTCGCGCGATCCCGCCGACGACGTCGCCCCTGGGCCAGGGCCGCGCCGGCACGCGGCCGACGTCGCCCTTGGGCCAGGGCCCCGCTGCCACGCCGACGACGTCGCCCCTGGGCCAGGACCCGACGACCGCTTCGACCTCCCCGTTCGCCGGCCTGCAGCTGGTCGGCGGCGACGGCCCCGGCTGCGTCGGCGACGCCTGCTTCGTCCCCGCACCCGCCGCGACGTCCACCCGTCCCGCCGGGCCTGCCGACGACGCACGCTGACCCACGCGGACCGACCGCGCGTGTGGTCGAATCCTTCTGACACGGCGCCGGGCGACCGGCCACGACGCCTGACCACCACGACGCCTGACCACCACGACGCGGGAGCGACGCATGCAGCACCGGTACCTCGGCAACAGCGGCCTGAAGATCTCGGAGATCACCTACGGGAACTGGCTGACGCACGGGTCCCAGGTCGAGAACGAGACCGCCGTCGCGTGCGTGCGCGCCGCGCTGGACGCCGGGATCAGCACCTTCGACACCGCCGACGTGTACGCCAACACCGTCGCGGAGGAGGTGCTCGGCGACGCCTTGCGGGGGGAGCGGCGCGAGTCGCTCGAGATCTTCACCAAGGTCTACTGGCCGACGGGCCCGAAGGGGCACAACGACACCGGGCTGTCCCGCAAGCACGTCATGGAGTCGATCCACGGCTCGTTGCGCCGCCTCGGCACCGACTACGTGGACCTCTACCAGGCGCACCGGTACGACGTGGAGACGCCGCTGGAGGAGACGATGCAGGCGTTCGCCGACATCGTCCGCCAGGGCAAGGCCCTGTACATCGGCGTGAGCGAGTGGACCGCGGACCAGATCCGCGCCGGGCACGCCCTCGCCAAGGACCTCGGCATCCAGCTGATCTCGAGCCAGCCGCAGTACTCGATGCTGTGGCGGGTCATCGAGGCGGAGGTCGTCCCGGCGTGCGAGGAGCTCGGCGTCTCGCAGATCGTCTGGTCCCCGGTCGCCCAGGGCGTCCTGACCGGCAAGTACCAGCCGGGGCAGACGGCCCCCGCCGGCAGCCGGGCCGCGGACGAGAAGGGCGGCGCCGACATGATCAAGCGGTTCATGGACGACGAGGTCCTGACCGGCGTCCAGGCGCTGCGGCCCATCGCCGACGACCTCGGGCTCACCATGGCGCAGCTGGCGATCGCGTGGGTCCTGCAGAACCAGAACGTCGCGTCCGCGATCATCGGCGCCTCGCGGCCGGAGCAGGTGCACGACAACGTCAAGGCGTCCGGGGTGGTCCTCGACGAGTACGTCATGGCAGCGATCGACGACGCCGTCGGCCACCTCGCGGAGCGGGACCCCGGCAAGACGCAGGTGCCGCCCACCCGCGTCGCGTGAGCTGAGCCGAGGCCGAGGGACCTGCTGGGCAGGCAGGTGGACCCGTGATCGGCCGGGGCCCGGGTGCTGTCGACGCGCTCGGGCCCCGCACGCGTCGGGCCGAGGGTCAGGCCGCCGGGGTGAGGGTGCGGGCCGCGCGACGCACCCGGAGCGTCTTCGGCAGCCGTGGGCCAGGGTGCGCGGCCTCGTAGGCAGCGACGACGAAGATCCCACCCGCGACGGCCAGCGGCGCCGTGATGAAGCCGATCATCAGCTCGGACGCCCAACCGGCGCCGGCACCCCCGACGGCCAGGGCCGCCGGGACCACGGTCACCAGGAGCAGGAACGCACCGCCGGCGGCGGGCCGCTGCAGCCCGATCACCGCAGCCCCCGACGCGGCCACCATCGTGAGGGCCAGACCGACCGGGCCCACGCCGTCCTCCCAGCCCCGCATCGCTGTGTGGTCCAGAAGAGTCCACGCCGCCAGTCCCAGCGGGCCCAGGGACAGCAGTGAGACCCCGACCGCCGCGGTCAGCGGCCGGAAGAGCGCCAGGGCCGCCAGGCCGAGGAGCAGGAGGGCGTAGCCCAGCGCGATCCCGAGGCCGGTCCATCCGCCGGGGTCCGTCAGCACCAAGCCCACCACGAACAGCGAGACGAGGGAGATGTAGGTCACGGCCAGGCCGAACGCCGTGACGACGAGCACGGGGACGTCGCGGGTCAGCAGGGAGAGCCGTCGTAGGCGCCCGGCCATGTCCCCACCTCGATCCGGACGAACTACCGCGAATGGCGCCATTGTCCCGCATCACGACGGTCGGCGGAGGTGTTCCAACGGACCAGGTTCCGCAGGCGCCCCGGACCAGCGTCCGGCCACCCGACGCCACGCCGGGCGGTCGTAGGAGCCGGCCGCCCGTCAGCGGAGGAAGTCGAGCAGGGGGGCCGGGACGACGCGAGCGGTCGCAGCGAGGGCGGCCCGGTGCAGGGCCTCGGAGGCGCGCAGCTCCACGACGGCGGTGTCCAGGGCGTCCTCGTCCCCGGCGGGGTCCGGACGCCGCCCGGGATCGACGCAGCCGTCGAGGAGCTCGTCCACCGCGGTCAGCGCGGCCTCCGCCGCCCGGTGCTCCCGCAGGAGGGCGAGCGTCGCGAGCACAGGGTCGTCCGCGTCGGCGTCCTGCGCGCTCGCCGGCACCGCCTGCGGGCCGGGGTGCCACGAGCCCGAGCCTGCCGGCCCACGGGTCGCGTTCATCCCGCCCTCACATCGCCTGGTCGACGTGCCGCAGGGCGACGTGCCCGTCCCCCGGCCCCGGGAGCATCGGCCCCCGCAGGCGCTCCGCCGGTCCGGCGTGGTCCGTGGGCCGGAGCGCGTGGTCCGCGGGCCTGGCGTCGTCCGCCGGCCCGGCCTCGTGCGTGGGCCAGGTGTCCTCGACCAGCCCGGTGCCGTCCAGGTCCGGTTCCTCCAGCAGCTCGTCCTCGAGGGCGGTCAGCGCCTCGTCGACCGCGCGGTGCGATCGGACGAGCAGCTCCCGCGTGTGCGCCGTGACGGCGCGGAGCTGGTCGGTCAGGTGCACGAGCTCCCGGTGGTGGTCGGCGAGGAGGTCGTCCCACGGCGCGGGAGCGCTGTCGGCGACGTCCCGGAGCGAGGCGTCGGCCTCCAGGCCCAGCGAGAGCGCCACGTCCTGGGCCTCGACGGCGAGAGCCAGCTCGACGGAGCGGACCCGGTCCACGCCCGCCTCGATCTCGCAGGTCGTGCGACCGAGCCACCGGGTGCTGCCGCCGGCGAGGGCGAGGCGCTGCGTGTCGACCCGGAAGAGGAGCAGCTCGAGCGCACGCCGCTCGTGCCACAGCACCTCGGACAGCTCGTTCAGGCCCATCGACCATCTCCTAGCGTCGCGCGTGACGCAGCCCCCTGCGGCGTCACCCCACTCATCGGTCGGCCCGGTGCGGGTGTGACGGTTCCGGCGCGAGTTCACTCGTCCGTGCGGCCACGCGCCCCTGCTCCGTTCGGGTGATCATCGTCCTGTGACGAACATCACCTCAAGTTTCCGCTCTTATCCGGCTTGTCCGAATTTCCTCCACGAGCGAATCGGACATCCCCGGACAGGCCGCTGAACTGCACCGATGTCATTCACCCGGTCGCCGATGGGGCCTTTTTTCTTCACCCGAACTGGCCGCTCAAGTGTGAGCCAATCCACCCCGAAAACCGCTCCATGGCTCCCACGGCTTCGACCCAGCACCCGACGAACGAGCTCGTCACCGAGAACCTCGCGCTCGTCGGCTACCACGTCAACGCCATGCTGGCGCGCGTCCCCAGCTACGTCGCGCGGAACGACCTCATCTCCGCGGGGCACCTCGCCCTGGTGCGGGCGGCGCGCTCCTACGACGAGTCCACCGGTGTCCCGTTCGCCCGCTACGCGGCACTGCGGATCCGCGGGGCGCTCGTCGACGAGCTGCGCAGCATGGACTGGGTGTCCCGGGGCGCGCGCCAGCGGGCGCGCCGGATCACCACCCTCACCGACGAGCTCACCGGCACTCTGGGCCGCGCGCCCTCGCGGCAGGAGCTCGCGGAGGCGATGGGCGTGGCGGTCGAGGAGGTCGACACCGCCCGAGGTGACGCCGAGACCCGGATCCTCTCGATCGAGGGCTTCGACGGGTCGATCGCCGACACCGTCGCCGCGACGACCATCAGCCCCGAGGAGAGCGTCCTCGTCGGCGAGCGGCTGCAGTACCTCGGTGCCGGCATCGCCGCCCTGCCGGAGCGGCTCCGGTACGTGGTCGAGGAGCTCTTCTTCCACGACCGCCCGGTCGCCGAGCTCGCCGACGAGCTCGGCGTGACCCAGAGCCGCATCAGCCAGCTGCGGACCGAGGCGCTCGGGCTCCTCAAGGACGGCATCAACGCCAGCCTCGACCCGGACCTCGTCCCGGTGGCCGACCGACCACAGGGCGTCGCGGAGCGTCGTCGTCGGGCGTACTTCGCGCAGGTCGCCGCGCGTGCGGCCGCGGCCGGCACGGTCGCGTCCGTCGGTGCGGTGCCGACCCAGCGCAGCCCGCGGCACGACCAGCTGGTCCCGGCGGCGCGCGAGCACGCCACCGTCTGAGCACACCCCGTCGAGCGCGGGTGAAGACGGCGGGTTTGCCCTCAGCCGGTGCGCCGCCCGCCCGATCAGGACGGGTGTCCGCACCGACCCGCTCGGTCGACCCGCCCACGGGGCGCGCGCGGGGGAACCCAGGAGGCCACATGAGCGCAGTCGTGACCGGCACGGCCGCTGGTGCGTCGAGCGCCCCCGCTGAGACCGGGAGCACGGCGCCCGCACTCCCGGCGCCCGCACGCTCTGCGGCCACGAGCGCTGCCACCACGAGCGCCGCCGGCCGCGCCGCGGACCGGACCGCCGTCGGCCCCGTCGCCCGGACCGACGTCGTGCCCACGCCGCGCTCGCCGCTGCCGCCGGTGACGTCGGTCGGCGAGATCGTCCAGCAGGCGGTCGCCCTGCTCGCTGCGGCGGGCGCCCCCGCCCTGACGGCGATCGACGACGACGCCCCGCTCGCCGTCGTCGTCGACCTGGCCGCGCGGAAGTCCGGTGGGCGCCGGACGGGCCCGACCGCGGGCGCGGACCACACGCAGGGTCTCCCGGGGGCGCAGGGGGCCGCCGGCGGGCCCGAGCAGGACCTGGAGCGCTGACGACGCGCGAGCAGGGGAGCCCGTCCTCCTGGAGGGGTGGGACGGGCGGCCGACGACGGCGGCGCACCGGGCCGGGTGCGCCGCCGTCGTCACGTC
>JACIXM010000020.1 GCA_014360395.1 Actinotalea sp. | reverse complement strand
CTCGCGGCGGGTGCGGACGGCGCCGGCGACACCCGCCAGCACGACGGCGACCGCGAGACCGCGGATCGTCCAGGCCACGACGTCGCCGTAGCGGCTGGCCGGGGTCAGGGTCGTGCGCAGGGCGAGGTCGTCGGCCAGGGTGGCGGCGGTGAACAGCTCGGTGTCCTCCAGCACCCGCCCGTTGGGGGTGATCAGCGCGCTGACGCCGACGGTCGAGATCTGGACCGTCGCCCGGCCGTGCTCGATCGCCCGGATGCGGGACATCGCGAGCTGCTGGGTCGACTCGTCCGTGAAGCCGAACGTCGCGTTGTTCGTCGGGATGACCAGCATCTGCGCACCGAGCTGCACCGACTCGCGGATGATGCGGTCGTAGGCGACCTCGAAGCAGATCCCGATGCCGATCGGCACGTCCCGGCCCAGGCGCTCCACGGGCACGTCGAGGACCGCGGGCTCGGTGCCGGGCAGCATGTCCGTGCGGACGCGGTCCACGGCGTCCGAGAAGCGTCGGGCGATGTCGCGGAACGGCACGTACTCGGCGAACGGTGCCGGCCGCTGCTTGGCGTAGGCGGCGCCGGGTCCGGTCTCGGGGTCCCACAGCAGGGCCACGTTGTACCGCCCGCCGTCGGGCGGGTACTCCAGGGTCCCCACGAGCACGGGGGCGTCGACGGCCCGGGCGGCCCCGGAGACGGCCGCCGCCGCGGCCGCGTCGGCCCTCGGGTCGATGTCCGAGCCGTTCTCGGGCCACAGCACGACGTCGAGCGCCCCGGCGCCGAGCTCCTCGGCCAGCGCGTACGTCCCCGCGACGTGGTTGTCCAGGACCTCCCGCTGCTGGGCGAAGGAGTCCAGCCCACGGTTGGGCACGTTGCCCTGCACCGCGCCGACGGCGAGGCGGCCGGCCTCCGCGCGGGTGTCCAGCGGGATGAGGAGGCCGGAGACGACGAGCAGCGCGACGAGCAGGACGGAGCCGCTCGCGGCGCCGAGGTCGACCCGGCGCAGGGCCAGCAGACCCAGGGCGAGCAGCACCCCGCCGACGACGACGATCGCCGACAGCAGCGGCACGCCTCCGGCCCACGCCCACCGGGCCAGGGGCGAGTCCGCCTGGGAGAACGCGAGGCGCCCCCAGGGGAAGCCGCCGAACGGCCAGACGGAGCGCATCTCCTCGATGCCGACCCACAGGACCGCGAACGCCGGGACCTGCCAGCGCGCCCGCCACCAGATCGTGGCCCCCCGGCGGGCCCACGACCAGGCCGCGCCGAACAGGGCCACGAACCCGGCCTCTGCGACCGACAGGGCCACCCACGGCACCGGGCCGACCGCGTACTCGGCCCAGATGATGTGGGGCAGGAAGAACGTCAGGCCGAAGACGAGGCCCACCAGGGCGTTCCACCGGGCGCTGTCGCGACCCAGGGCGACGAACAGCAGGGCCACGCCGAGGAGGGCCAGCGGCCACCACCCCAGGCCGGGGAACGCCGCGTCCGTGGCCAGGCCCCCGAGGACGGCCAGGAGCAGGGACGTCGCTCGACGTGGTTCGGGGATCGGCACGTCGTCGAGCCTAACCAAGCGACGGCGCACCCCGTGACGCCGGGCACGGGACACGGAGCCGACGTGGGACCGCCCGGGACGCGCCCGTCGGCCGTCGGTCGGGCCGGACGACGTTGTCCGTACCGGCCGACTGGCCCGCGCGCCCTTCGGTCCGAACGGCGTGGGGCGGTCGTGACCACCCTCGCACTGCCGTCCGTTGTCTACTGGACGCGCGGGCCCAGCCGGGGTCCGCGATGTCCCCCACGGGCCCGTCGCACGACCGGCCACGGGGACAACACCCGCGAAGATATCGACTCCTCGTGCGCCGTCAAGGGGACGAACGACCAGGTCACCGGAATAGCCCCAGGTCATGCCGGGGTGCGTCCGTTCGGGTGACGCGGCTCCCCCGGCGGTGCCGGACGGCGTGTCGGGAACGACACGCCGTCCGCTCAGCCGTCGAGGGCGTCGTGCAGCACCACGCCGTCGCGCAGGGTCCGCAGGCACCTGGGCCGGTCCCGGCCGGCCGCCAGCGCGGCGGGCTCCGGCAGCTCCGGCAGCAGGGGGCTCCCCGCCCGGCGGTCCGTGCTCCACGCCGCACGCCCGGGGTCCGGGGCCTGGACGCCGAGGGCGACGGCGTCCCAGATCGCCAGGTGTGCGGGGGCGCCGAGCCGGATCTCGCCGGCGCCGAGGTGCTCGAGGCGCCCCAGCCGCCAGCCCCCTCTGGTGTGGGCACGGAAGGCGGCGCGCGCCGTGATGCGCTGGGCGGGGGTGCGGTGGTGCACCGCGGCGCTGACGGCGGCCCAGGGGTCGACCGGTGTGACCGGGCTGTCCGAGCCCAGGGCCAGCGGGACCCCGGCGCTCGCCAGGTCGGCGAAGGGGTTGAGGCCGGCGGCCCGCTGGGCGCCGAGCCGGCGGGCGTACATCCCGTCCGGGCCGCCCCAGCGGGCGTCGAAGAGCGGCTGGACGCTCGCGGACAGGCCGAGCTCGGCGAGAGCGGCCACCGCCTCGCCGAGCGCCATCTCCGCGTGCTCGACGCGGGCACCGACCCCGCGGACGGCGCGCGCGTCGGCCCCGGCC
>JACIXM010000002.1 GCA_014360395.1 Actinotalea sp. | reverse complement strand
TCCACTGCCACTCGACCCAGGCCGTGCCCAGCAGCGTCCTGTGGCGCCGCCTGGAGCTGCTCGGCGACCACGAGCACCTCCGCCTGCTGCGCCCCGCGCCCTGACTGCCGGCCCAGCGGGCCCACCGCGCTGAGCCGCGGCGGTGCGGGGCGGCTCCTCCGGCGGCGGGATCCCGATCTGCCGAACCTGGGTGCGCCCGTTAGCGTGCCGTGCCATGAGCGACGCCGCCCACACGCCCGCACGCCCGGCCGACGACGCCGCGCCCGCCCAGCCGACCGCGCGGCAGGTCGCCGACCGGTGGGTCGAGACGCTCGCGGACCTCGACCCGGGCATCGGCACGGCGCTGGGCATCCGCCCCGGCGACGACCGCATGCCCGACCTGTCGCCGGAGGCCCTGGCCCAGCGCGCCGCCGAGGCCCGCACCGCGCTCGCCCGGCTCGACGGCGCCCGCATCACCGACGACGACGACCGGCGCTGCGCCACCCTCCTCGCTGAGCGCCTCGGTGCCGCCCTGCTCCTGCACGACGCCCACGAGGACCTCGCGACGCTGCGGCCCATCGGCTCGCCGGTGCAGCAGCTCCAGTCGATCTTCCTGCTCATGCCCGCGGCGACCGACGAGGACTGGTCCGTCATCGCCCGCCGCATGGCCCGCGTGCCGGAGGCGGCGGCGTCCTACCGTGCCTCGCTCGAGGCCGGGCTCGCCGGCGGGACCGTGAGCGCGCCGCGCCAGGTCGAGGCGGTCGTCGAGCAGCTGGGCGCCTGGCTGCCCGACGGCGACACCCCGGGCTGGCACGCGTCCTTCGCCGCCGGCGGCCCCGACGCCCTGCGCGCCGACCTGGACCGGGCGGCGTCGTCGGCGGCCGACGGGGTCGCGGCGCTGCGGGACTGGCTGCGCACCACCTACCTCCCGGCCGCCGACGGCGTGCCGGACGGCGTCGGGCGCGACCGGTACCTCCTCGCCGCGCGCGGCCACCTCGGCGCGCACCTGGACCCCGACGAGGCCTACGCCTGGGGCTGGGAGGAGCTCGCGCGGATCGAGGCCGAGATGGCCCGCGAGGCCGAGCGGGTCCTGCCGGGCGCGTCCGTGGCCGAGGTGTTCGCGCACCTGGACGAGCACGGCGAGGCCGTCGAGGGCGTGGAGCAGGTCCGCGCCTGGCTCCAGGCGATGATGGACCTGGCGATCGCCGAGCTGGACGGGACGGTCGTCGACGTGGCCGAGCCGGTGCGCCGCGTCGAGGCGATGATCGCCCCACCCGGGGCCGCGGCCGCGCCGTACTACACGCGCCCGTCGCTGGACTTCTCCCGCCCGGGCCGCACGTGGCTGCCCACCCTCGGGCGCACCCGGTTCCCGACCTGGGACCTCATCAGCACCTGGTACCACGAGGGCGTCCCCGGCCATCACCTCCAGCTCGGCCAGTGGGCGCACCGCGCCGGCGAGCTCTCGCGCTTCCAGACGTCGATCGGCGCGATCCCCGCGACCACCGAGGGCTGGGCCCTGTACGCCGAGCGGCTGATGGACGAGCTCGGGTACCTCCGTGACCCGGGCGCCCGCCTCGGCTACCTCGACGGGCAGCGGATGCGGGCGGTGCGCGTCGTCGTCGACATCGGCATGCACCTGGGCCTGCGCATCCCCGACGGCGCGCCGTTCCGCCCGGGGGAGCGGTGGAACCACGACCTCGGGCTGGAGTTCTTCCGCGAGCGCAGCGGGTCGCCGGACGCCTTCGTGGCCAGCGAGATCGTCCGGTACCTGGGGTGGCCCGGGCAGGCCATCAGCTACAAGCTCGGCGAGCGTGCCTGGCTGGCGGGACGGGACGCGGCGCGCCGTCGTCGAGAGGCGGCGGGGGAGGAGCTCGACCTGCGCGCGTGGCACACGGCTGCCCTGTCGCTCGGCTCGCTCGGCCTGGACGACCTGCAGCGGGAGCTCGCCGCGCTCTGAGCAGGGGGGTGCGCGGCTCAGGCGACCTCGAGCACGAGGACGACGACGGCCAGCGCCCACACGTAGACCGAGAACACGCGGAACCGGGCCGCCAGGAGCAGGCGCAGCACGAGCAGCAGCGCGGCGGTCCCCGAGACCGCGGCGACGACGAAGCCGACCACCAGGGACGACCCCGGCACGCCCACCCCGTTGCCGGACCCCGCCACGTCCAGCACCTGCACGGCGGTCGCGGCCAGGATCGTCGGGATCGCGAGCACGAAGCTGAGCTCCGCCGCCTGGGCCCGCCGCATCCCCAGGGCCAGCCCGGCGGCGATGGTGAGCCCGCTGCGGCTCAGCCCCGGCAGGAGCGCGATCGCCTGCGCGACGCCGACGCCGAGCGCGACCCGCACGCCCGGCGTCTCGCGGTCCCCGGGGCGGGCGCGGTCCGTCCACCACAGGACGACACCCGTCAGCACCAGCATCGCCGCGACGACGACCGGGCTGCCCAGGAAGAACGGCGCGACCTCGCGGACGCCCAGCCCGAGGACCCCCGTGACCGCCGTCGCCAGGAGGACCATGAGCAGGAACCGCTGCGCCGGCCCGGTCCCGAACCGCGTGCCGGGGTCCCGCGTCTCGGCGACGCCGTCGCGGACGAGCCGGGCGAGGGTGCGCCGCATGACGACGACGACCGACACCAGCGTGCCCACGTGCAGGACGAGGTTCAGCAGGATCGCCTCGGGCGAGTCCGGCGACGGCACGTCGACGCCGCGCCGCTCCAGCCAGTGCTGCGTCAGGGCCAGATGGCTGGAGGAGCTGACCGGCACGAACATGAACACGCCCTGCACGAGGCCGAGCAGGGCGGCGACATCGGCCGTCATCGGGCGGGCGGCGGGGGCGGGAGGAGTGGGGGCATCCCCTCCTGTCTACCCTCCTGGCGGGTCGACGGCGACCGCGGTCGATCTTGAGCGAGAAGTGCTGACCCGATCGGACCATCGTCCCTGTCCTCCCGGACACGCCGGCACGAGGCTCGAGCCATGGCCGAGGAGCCGCTGCCCCGGCGCGTCGCCCTGACGGTGGTCGTGATCGCGTACGGGTGGACCTGGGCGGGCGTCCTCGGTGCCCAGGCACTGGGTGGCGCCGCCGGTCACCCGCTGCACCTCGTGGGGCTCCTCGGTCCTGCCGTGGCGGTGGCGGTCGTGGTGTCGCGGCACCGGGCCTACGGGCGCGCACTGCTGCGCCGTACCGTCGACCCGCGGGCGGTGCCGTGGCGGTCATGGCTCGGGGTCGCGGCCGTCGGCCTGCTCCCGCCCCTGGTCGCCCGAGGAGCGGCCGCGGCCGCCGGCTCCGAGGTGGCGGTCACGAGCGCGCCCGTGGCCCTCCTGGGTGCATCCGCCTTCGCCCTCGCGGCGGGCCTGGTCGAGGAGCCGGCGTGGCGGGGCGCCGCACAGGACGCCCTGGGTGACGCACGGTGGCTGCGCGTGGCCGTCGTCGTCGGGCTCGCGTGGAGCCTGTGGCACCTGCCCCTGCACCTGCTGCCGGGGACGTACCAGCACGACCTCGGGTGGGGGACGGCGGACTTCTGGCTGGCGACAGCGACACGCGTGCCCCTCGCGGTGCTGCTCGTCGCGCTCGTGCGGGGGGCGCGCGGAGCAGTCGTGACCGCGGTCGTGGCCCACGGTCTCGGGAACCTCGCGGGGGAGGCCCTGCCCGCGAGCACACCGGTTCGCGTCGCCGAGCTCGTCGTCGCGTCGGCGGCGGCGGTGGTGCTGGTCGCGACCTGGCGAGACCGGTCCCGTCGCCCGGCCCCGCGCGGGCACGCCGAGCCCCGTGCGGGGCGCTGACCGCCCGGGTCAGCCCTCCCGTGCCAGGAGCAGCTCCGTCACCGCGTCGACGACGGCGCGGTCCAGGTCCAGCGCGTGCAGGTCGCCGACGCGGACCGGCAGGGGGCGGTCCCCCGTCGCGGCCGCGTACGCCTCGACCTTGGTCTGGTGCCCGACCTCGGCGCGGTCGAGCACGGCGAAGACCAGCGGGTCGACGTCGTTGGGGCGCAACTGCGGGTCGGCGCCGACCTCGACGGCGAGCGTCGCCGTCGTCGGCACGTCGTCGACCGTGACGGAGACGCGTGTCGTCGGGCGGGCGCCGGGGCCGTCCGGCTGTGGACCGGCGTGCCCCCGGTGCACCCGCGCTGGGACCGCGGTGCCGTCGACGGTGACGGTCAGTGAGCCGCGGTCGGCCAGGTCGTCCGGAGCCGCGACGAACGTCACCGTCCAGCGACGCCGCTCGGGCACCCCGGCGCCCGACCCCGCGACCGGCCCCGCCGTGAACCGCCCCGACCCCTGCCCCCAGCGCAGCGGCGTCCGGCTCGGCTCGCCCGTCGCGCCGTCGTCCTCCAGGAGGTCGAATGAGCCGTCCGCCCCCGCGACCACCAGCACCTCGAGGTGGTC
>JACIXM010000199.1 GCA_014360395.1 Actinotalea sp. | reverse complement strand
CGGCGGCGCACCGGGCCGGGTGCGCCGCCGTCGTCACGTCCACCGTGCCCGGCAGCACACGCCGACCCACGCCGTCCCGGCACCGCCCGACGGCCGGTGCCCCTGTCCGCGTCCGCGGGCCCGGCACTACCGTGTGCGCCATGATCACCCGCCGCTTCGCCCAGGTCGACGTCTTCACGACGACCCCGCTGCTCGGCAACCCGGTCGCCGTCGTCCTCGACGCCGAGGGCCTGACCACCGAGCAGATGCAGCGCTTCACCGCGTGGACCAACCTGTCCGAGGCGACCTTCCTCCTGCCGCCGACGCACCCGGACGCCGACTACGCGGTCCGGATCTTCACTGCGGCGCAGGAGCTGCCCTTCGCCGGCCACCCGACGCTCGGGACCTGCCACGCGTGGCTCGCGGCCGGGGGTGTGCCCCGGGGCGACGTCGTCGTCCAGGAGTGCGGCGCCGGCCTGGTGACGGTCCGGCGTGACCCGAGCGGCACCCTCGCCTTCGCGGCACCGGAGCGTCGGCGCACCGGCCCGCTGGACGGCGAGGAGGCGGGGACGATCGCGGCGGGGCTGGGCCTGCCCGACGACGCCGTCGTCGCCCACGCCTGGTGCGACAACGGCCCGCCGTGGCAGGTGCTCCTGCTCCGCTCCGCCGACGACGTCCTGGCCGCCCGGCCCCGCGCCGAGCTGCTGGGTGAGCGGTTCGTCGGCGTCGTCGGACCCCGGCCCGCTGACGACGCCGAGGGTGTCGCGCTGGAGGTCCGCGGGTTCTTCCCCGGGCCCGGCGGCTTCGCCGAGGACCCGGTGACCGGTTCCCTGAACGCCGCCGTCGGGCAGTGGCTGATCGAGGAGGGCCGGGTGGCCGAGCGGTACGTAGCCGCCCAGGGCACGGCGCTGGGTCGCGCGGGACGGGTGCACGTCGAGGCCGTCGACGGTGTCGTCTGGGTCGGCGGGGGGAGCGTCACCGTCCTGGAGGGCGCGGCGGCTCTCTGACGGACGGACCAGTCCGTCCCCGGCCGTCGCCGTCGGTCGTGGCGACGCCGTTCTGGGACCACCGAACGACGACGCGCTGGACGAGCGGGTGAAAGAACTGCTCCGAAAGGGTGAAGTCGATCTTCAGACCGCTGACATCACTCAAGTCACAGGAGGAGAGTTCCGTTGTCAGCGACAAGGGCAAACCCGTCGAAAGGCGGGGACGCAAAGCCACGGGGCCGATCTGGGTCAGCCGGGCTACCGAACGGAAGCAGGTCACATCATGGGTGATTTCGCCGTCACCAACGCCGGGACCTCCACTGCACGCGAGGACGTCGCCGCCGCTGTTCCGCCGCAGGTCATCGCCCGCTGGGCCGCCATCGCCGCCGAGCGCGCGCTCGTGGGCTTCCTGCCCCACCAGGCCAAGACGGCCTGACGCAAGGACCTCGACGCCCGGGGTGCCGCGGAGGGCGGTACCCCGGGCGTCGTCGTGCGCCCGGTCCGCCAGTGCCCCGGTCCGCCGCCGCCGCGGGTCGACGACGCCCCGAGTGCCGGCGTGACTACTGGTAGCTGACGAAGTCCGGCACGGGGTCCACGCCGCCGTACGTCTGCTCGGGCGTGAGCATCGGCGAGTCCTCGTCGACGAAGTTCTTCCAGCCCCACCACAGGCCCTCCGGCGCGTTCGCCCGCAGCGCCCGCCAGGTGTCCTGCTTGGCCGGCTGGGAGCCCTGCCCGTCCACGTGCACCATGAGCGCCAGCTCCTCGCGTGACAGGTCCAGACGCTCGCGCTCGCGGATCATCGACAGCCGGAACTGGTGCAGGATCAGCAGCTTCTGCGGCAGGGCGTGCTCGCGCGTCAGATCGGCGAGCCAGGCCGCCACGGCGTTGACCTCGTCGACGTCGACGGACCCGATCTGGCGCAGGTGCACCTGGTCCGGCAGCAGTCGCCACTCGGGGTCCAGAGCCAGGCCGACGTTCGGGTAGCGCAGGAGCGGCTCGTACATCTGGGCCTGCGTGAGGAAGTCGGTGCGGCCCGGCTGCAGGTCGAGGACGACGTAGACGCCCGCGTCCTGCGCCGCCTCGACCCACGGGACGAACGACTCGACGGGCAGCTCACGGGAGTAGTTGCCCTCGGGCGTGGCCTCCCGCGCCGCGATCGTGACGATGATCTCGAACGCCGGCACCACGACGTCCGACGTCAGCTCCTGGTACTCCGCCGCCAGCCCCCGGGCGCGCGCGATGCTGCCCTCGAGGTCCTGCTCCCCGAGCTTGCCCAGCGCCGCCGTCCCGGGCGTGCCGTACAGCGCGATCATCCGACGGCCCGGGAAGAGCACCTGCCCGCCGCCCGGCAGCTCGACGCCGGTGGCCGCGGTCCGGACCTTCCACTCCAGGTCCTCCACCGCGCCGAAGCCCGGTCCGACCGCCACGACGGTCTCCGGGGCCGCCTCGGCGAGGGTCTGCACGGTGGCGCTCGTCGCGCGCGGGTCACCGTCGGGCACGACGACGACGGCGACGCCCGCCGCGCGCGCGGTGGCGGCCGGGGCGAGGTCCTGCGGTCCGCCGGCGACCAGGACCGCTGCGGACCCGGGCGCCTCGGGGAGCTCGGTGAGGGGCCAGGCGGAGTCGGCGTCGTCGGTGGGCGCCGGCGCAGGCGTGCCCGTGGGCCGGGGGGTCGGTGTGGGGTCAGCCGCGTCCGTGGGTCCGGGCGTAGCCGTCGCTGCGCCCTCCGCGCCCTCTGCGGCCTCAGCGTCATCGGCCTCCGGCGCGGCACCCTCCGCGTCTCCCGGCTCGGTGGCGTCGGGCGTGTCCGCGCCGCTCGTCAGCAGCGTCGGGGCGTCCCGGTCCAGGGCGACGACCGCTCCCGTCTCCGACCCGGCCGCCACCGGCTCCGCCGCCGCGAGCTCGAGCCGGACGAGGTCGGCGAGGGCGGCGTCGTCGTCGGGGGCGGGGAGGACGAGGACGTCGTCGTCGAGCTCGAGAGCCACGGCGCCGACCGTCAGGACGGCCAGCACCTCCAGCCGCTCCAGCTCCGCACGCGTGGCGTCACCGTCGGGCGTGGCGGGCGCGTCCGCACCTGCGTCCGTCCCGTCCTCGGAGCCGTCGGTGCTCTCGGAGGGCTCGGCCGGCTCGCTCCCGTCGCCGGCCGTGGCGTCGTCCGCGGTCAGCAGGAGGGGCGCGCCGAGCGCCACGGCGACGGAGGCCGCCCGGAGCTGCGCCGCGGCGTCGTCGGCCGGGGCGACCACCGCGACGGGGGCGGTGGCGAAGAGGGCCTCGCTGGTGCGGACGGCGGCCTGGACCGGGTCCGTCGCGTCGAGGACCGTCGTCGCCGCGTCGGGCAGCGCGACCTCGCCGACGTGCACGGTCGGCGGCTCGGGCGTCGGTGTCGGCGTCGGGCTCGCGGTGGGGGCCTCCTCCCGTTCGCCGTCGGGTGCGACGACGGCGGCGCAGCCGACGAGGGCGAGGGCGGTGACGGCGACGAGAGCGGTCCGGAGGGAGCGAGGCATGCGGTCCTGGGTCCTGACGGTGGCGGACGACGGCACCGGACGCACCGGCCCGGCCGCACGACCATACGGGGACCGGCTGAGGACCGCACCGCGCAAACCTCTTGGCAGACGCCCGACGGCGACCTACCGTCGTGCCACACGGGAAAGGAGGTGGTCCGACGGTGAATTCATCCAGGACGCGTGAGGTGACTGTCCGCTAGTCGCCCGAGAACATCGGACGGAGTGCTTCCGGTCCCGACCCGCCTCGAGCGGCGAGCGAGACCCAGGCAGTCGCCGGAGCCCGTGGGGGTCGTGACTCGTCCATCACGACACCCTGGTCCCAGACCAGGAGCCCACGGGCTTTCTCCTGCCCGGGCGCCGACGCGTCTCCGGCCTACCGGCCCCGCCCTGCCGGCCCCGGCCTCCCGGCTCCGCCCTGCCGGCCCCGCCCTGCCGGCCCCGCCCTCCTGATCTCGTGGGGAGCGGGTGCGTCGACATCCGGCCCGGGCCGTCCCCACGGGCTCGGCGGGCGGTGTGGCGGGGAGCCGGTGCACCGGCATCCGGTCCAGGGGCTCCCCACGTGCTCCCGTCCTGGCGGTGGTGCCCGACAATGGGGCGCGTGAGCCGCCCCTACCGCGTCATGACCGTGTGCACCGGCAACATCTGCCGCTCCCCGATGGCCGAGGTCGTCCTGCGCGACCGCTTCGAGCAGGCCGGGCTGGGCGACGCCGTCGTCGTCGACTCGACCGGGGTGAGCGACGAGGAGCGCGGCAACCCGATCGACCACCGCGCGCAGGTGGTCCTGCGGGCGCACGGCTACGACGTCCCCCGCCGCCGCGCACGGCAGGTCACGGCGGTCGACCTCGCCTCGCACGACCTCGTGCTGGCCATGACGGCGAGCCACGCGCGGGCGCTGCGCCGGATCGCGCACGAGGAGCCCGCGGTCGTCGGGCGGATCCGCATGTACCGGTCCTTCGACCCCGTGTTCCCGGCCGACGCGGCCGAGCACGCCCTCGACATGGACGACCCCTGGTACGGCGACCAGGCCGGGTTCGAGACGACGCTCGCCGAGGTCGAGGCGGCGGCCGACGGCATCGTCGAGCACGTGCGCCGCGCCCTGGCGCAGCGAGAGCAGGCGTAGCCGGGGCGCTGCCGACGACGGCGCCCCCGGCGGCGCCCGACGTCCAGGCCGGCCGGCCCCGGCGGGAACCACCGCCGCGCCCCGGGCGTCGACGCAGTGGGATGCTCGACTCCTGACCTGCGGTCCTGCGGCCGGGCGCCCGTGCCCTGACCGACCTGCCCGAGGAGGCCTGTGATGCGCTGCCCCATCGACGGCGTCGAGCTCGTCATGACCGACCGCCAGGGCATCGAGATCGACTACTGCCCGAGCTGTCGCGGCGTGTGGCTCGACCGCGGCGAGCTCGACAAGATCATCGAGCGATCCACGACGCCGGTCGCGGCCCAGTCCGTCCTCGACGCGGCGACCGGTGAGTACCGGCCCGACCACCACGACCCGCGGTTCACCCCGCGCTTCGGCGACGGACGCCCCGCGCCGACGCCGGTGCCCGGCGGTGGGTTCGGCGGCCACGACCCCCGGACCGGCGGCGGCTTCCCGCCCGGTCACGCCCCCGGCAAGAAGCGCAAGAAGAAGAAGGGCTTCCTCGAGGACCTCTTCGACTTCGACTGACCCGCCCCGCCGATCCCCGCTTGCCCCGGGAGCACCGGCACCATGGGGGCATGAGGATCGCCCGACGCTCGCTCGTCCCGCCGTTCGCCGTCATGGAGGTCCTCGCGGCGGCGAACGCGCGGGCCGCCGCCGGCGAGTCCGTCATCAGCCTGTGCGCCGGCCAGCCCGCGGCGGGCGCGCCGGCGGCCGTGCGCGCCGCCGCGATGGGTCTGCTCGCGGACGGCGACCTCGGCTACACCGAGGCGATCGGCACCCCGGGGCTCCGGTCGGCCCTCGCGACGCACTACGGCCGCTGGTACGACGTCGGCCTCGACCCGGCGCGCGTCGTCGTCACGACCGGGTCCTCCGGCGCGTTCCTGCTCGCCTTCCTCGCCGCGTTCGAGCCCGGGGACCGCGTCGCGCTGGCCCGCCCCGGGTACCCGGCCTACCGCAACATCCTCACGTCGCTGGACGTGGACGTCGTGGACCTGGACTGCGGTCCGGCCACGGGCTTCCGGCCAACGACGGACCAGCTCGCCGCCGCGCACGACGACGCCCCCTTGTCCGGCCTGGTCCTGGCGAGCCCCGCCAATCCGACGGGGACGATGGTGAGTGCCGCCGAGCTGGACGCCGTCGTCCGCTGGTGCGCCGACCACGGGGTGCGCCTGATCAGCGACGAGATCTACCACGGCATCACCTACGGCGACGCTGGTCGCGGGGCGACGGCGGCAGACCGGGCGGACGAGGGCGCCGTCGTCGTCTCGAGCTTCTCGAAGTACTGGGGGATGACCGGCTGGCGGCTCGGCTGGCTGGTCCTGCCGCCGGACCTCGTGGCGCCGGTCGACGCGCTCGCCGGGAACCTCGCCCTGTGCCCGCCGGCGCTGGCCCAGCACGCGGCGCTCGCGGCGTTCACCGAGGAGTCGTACGCGGAGGCGGACGAGCGGGTGCGCGGCTACGCGGCCGCGCGGGACCTGCTGCTGCAGCGGGTGCCGTCGCTGGGGTGGTCCGTCGCACCGCCGGACGGTGCGTTCTACCTCTACGCCGACGTCGGCACGGACGACTCGGTGGCCTGGTGCGCGCGCCTGCTCGCGGACACGGGTGTCGCGCTGACTCCGGGGACGGACTTCGACCCGGTCGACGGCGCCCGGTGGGTCCGTCTGTCCTTCGCCGCGGGCGAGGCCGTGGTCGCCGAGGCCCTGGACCGCATCGCCGCCTGGCAGCGCTGACCGGCGTGCACCTCTCGCGATGGGCGGGGGCGAGTTCGTCAGCTCGTGGTCAGTTCGTCAGTTCTGACTGACGAACTCGTGTCGACGTGACGAACTCGGCGACCGGGCGAGGGACCGGCACGGGTCGGCGATGACCGTGCGGTCGTCCTTGACCCCGACAGGCTGCCGGTCGGGATGGGTACGCTGGGCGTCGGTCCACCACAACTGAATCGCTGCTCGAACCGCGACGGGAGAGCCCACTGCCCACCCAGGGCAAGGGCGCCGAAGGAGCAACCTCCCCGGGAATCTCTCAGGCCCAGGTACCGCCGCGGTGAGGCAACTCTGGAAAGCGGGCCGGCGTCCGACGACGTCGCCCCACCGACGGTGCAAGTCGGCGCGCCCCGGGCCCCCGCGACGAGCGGGGCCATGGCGGACCGGCAAAACTCTCAGGTCGCGGCCCCGCCGCGGATGACAGAGCGGGGAACCCACACCCTCGTCCCGGCGCGCGCCGGGCACAGCCCTGGGGAGTTCCCGTGAACAGCAGCCGCACCCCCGCCGCCGACGGCTTCGTCGACCGCCACGTCGGCCCCCGCGCCGCGGACCTCGACCGCATGCTCGAGACCGTCGGCGCCGGCTCCCTCGACGCCCTCGTCGACGAGGCGGTCCCCGCGAGCATCCGCCAGCCGCGCCCGCTGCAGCTGCCGCCCGCACGCAGCGAGGCCGAGGTGCTCCGCGACCTGCGCGCGCTCGCGGCCCGCAACACCGTCCTCCCGACGATGATCGGCATGGGCTACCACGGCACCGTGACGCCGCCGGTGATCCGCCGCAACGTCCTGGAGAACCCCGCCTGGTACACGGCCTACACCCCGTACCAGCCGGAGATCAGCCAGGGCCGGCTCGAGGCGCTGCTCGTCTTCCAGACGGTGATCGAGGACCTCACCGGGCTGCCCGTCGCGGGCGCGTCCCTGCTCGACGAGGCGACCGCCGTCACCGAGGCCGTCCTGCTCATGCGCCGCGCGGTCAAGGGCAGGCCGGACGGCGCCGTCGTCGTCGACGCGGACTGCCACCCGCAGACCCTCACGGTCGTGCGCGGCCGGGCCGAGGCGCTCGGCCTGCCGCTCGTCGTCGCCGACCTCACCGACGGCCTGCCGGCGGACCTGCCCGACGACGTCGTCGGCGTGGTCGTGCAGCAGCCCGGCACCTCGGGCCGCCTCCGCGACCTGCGCCCGATCGTCGAGCAGGCGCACGAGCGGGGAGCCCTGGTCACCGTCGCGGCCGACCTGCTCTCCCTCACCCTCCTGACCAGCCCGGGCGAGCTCGGCGCGGACATCGCCGTCGGCACCGCCCAGCGCTTCGGCGTCCCGCTCTTCTACGGCGGCCCGCACGCCGCGTACATGGCGGTCCGTGGTGGCCTCGAGCGCAGCCTCCCGGGTCGTCTCGTGGGCGTGTCCACCGACGCCGACGGCGCCCCGGCGTACCGCCTGGCGCTGCAGACCCGTGAGCAGCACATCCGCCGCGAGAAGGCGACGAGCAACATCTGCACGGCCCAGGCCCTCCTCGCCGTCGTCGCCGCGATGTACGCCGTCCACCACGGCCCCGACGGCCTGACCCGCATCGCCGAGACGGTCCACACCCGCGCCCGGTCGATCGCGGACCGGCTGACGGCCGGCGGCCTCCCCGTCGTCCACGACCACTTCTTCGACACGGTCCTCGTGAACGTCCCCGGCCAGGCCGACGACGTCGTCGCCGCAGCCCTCGACGCCGGCTACACCATCCGCCGCGTCGACGACGACCACGTCAGCCTCACCACCGACGAGACCACGAGCGAGGACGACGTCGCGGCCGTGACCGCCGCGCTCGTTGGAGCGCAGGCGCGGGGGGACGGTGCGCAGCCCGTGGTGGGCCTGGCAGGCGGCCGCGACGAAGGAGCGGCTGCGGGAGGGGAA